>JAGDDM010000216.1 GCA_017958015.1 Abditibacteriota bacterium
GGCGGTGTCCGCCATAGGCGGACGGATTATAATCCGTTCGGCTTTGCCGAACACCTGAGTTAGCGAACAAAGTGAGCGAATCACTCCGCCGGTAGGCGGTACATCACTGCCGCAGGCTACATCACTGTGAGCGTAGCGAACGCATCACTCGCGCCTTTGGCGCGACTGTTCCCTATTCCCTTTTCCCTCTTCCCTCAAATAAGATTTTCCGGATTTAAGCCCTGCAGGTAATCCGGCACGAATCTGCCGTCTTTGCGGATAAGCTCGTCGTCGAAGAGAATCTCGCCGCCGCCGAAGTCGGGCCGCTGTATGGCCACCATATCCCAGTGAATCTTGGACTTGTTGCCGTTGGGGGCCTTTTCGTAGGCTCTGCCGGGAGTGAAGTGGAAGGAGCCGTCCGCCTTCTCGTCGAAGAGTGTGTTCCGCATGGGGTATTTTATATGGGGGTTGATGCCGAAGGAGAACTCGCCGATGTATCTGGCGCCTTCGTCCGTGTCCAAGGCGGAGTTGATAACTTCCGTGTCGGAGCCGGTGGCCTCGATAATCTTGCCGTCTTTGAGCACAAGGCGCACGTCGTCCAGCTCTTTGCCGTTCCATGAGGTGCCGGTGTTGTAGTGCATAACGCCGTTGGCGCTGTCTATAATGGGAGCGGTGTAAACCTCGCCGTCGGGGACGTTCCGCTTGCCCACGCAGGGCACCGCGGGCATACCCTTGACGGAGAAGGTGATGTCCGTATCCAGAGGGCCGGTTATGCGCACCCTGTCCGCCCGTTCCATACGCTCGCAGAGGGGCTTTACCGCCTCCGCCATCTTGGCGTAGTCCAAGGTGCAGACCTTGAAGTAGAAGTCCTCGAAGGCCTCGGTGCTTGTTCCGGCTTTCTGGGCCATTGAGGGGGAAGGCCAAGCCAGGCAGACCCATTTCAGCTTGCCTATAGTGTGCTCGCTGACGGGCTGGTTGGCGGTCCGGAGCATTTTGTTTATCTCATCCGGAACGTCGGAGTTTTCGTTGCTGTTTCTGTTGCCGCCGATGATGATGTAGGCGTTCATTTGTTTCGCCAGCGCCAAGGCGCTTTCGGCGGAAATCCTCGCCCGCTCCTCGGTGGCGCACAGGGCGCACTGTCGGTTCACGCGGGTGTCGAGAATCTGAGGAAAGGCGTTGCCGCCGGCCTTCGACACGCTCTCGATAAGGGAGCACATCACTTCCGGGGGCAGGTCCACGGTTTTAAGGAGCACGTTCTCTCCCGGCTTTATCTCCGTGGAGTAGTTGACGAGCATTTCGGTGAGTTTTGTTAGTCTTGGGTCTTTCATGGTTACTTGATAAATGTGTATGTTACGTAGGTGGAGCCCCGTTTGGGCAGGGCGAATTCGATGCCGTTTTTCATTATTTCCGCGCCGGTCATGATTTGGTCTCTGTCCGGATCGTCGGCGAACTCAACGTCGTACTTGCCGTCGGCTTTCAGGCCCACGGGTCTGTATGTCTGACTCTCGCCGGGAGCCTCGTCTCTGCGGAACACCTGAATGATGCCGGAGTTCATATCCTTGCGGTGGAACTGCCAGGCCATCCAGACGGTGTTTTCGGTGCTGTAAGGCGTCAGGGGGTGGAAGTCGCCGGCGAAGAAGTCCTGTATCGACTGTTCCTCTTTGTAGCTTCGGGCGGCGATTTCCCACTGATTGTCGTTGAGGTTGGACCAGATGAGGGCGAGGCCGAAGTTGTAGCCGTAGCCGCTGCGGGAGTTGTACATGTCGGTGGTGGCGGCGCCGATGCCGGTGAGGGGAATCCAGCGGTTCAGGCCGTAGGTGTGGCACTGCTGGGCGGTGGGATCCCACAAAAAGTCGCTGCGGATGAGGGCGAAGGAGCGGGACACAAGTTCGATGTCCAAACGTCTGCCGCCGGAAGCGCAGTTGTCGAAGATGAGTCCCGGATTCCGCTTCAGAAGGGTGTCGATGTAGTCGTAGAGGCCGGTGACGTATTTAATCTCGTGTATGCCCTGTCTGTTCTCGCGCTCGTCCTTGAGCCAGTAGGGCAGCGGGAACATGTTGAAGTCCTGCCGGTAGACGGTGACGCCGCCTTCCTTAATCATGGAGTCAACCTTGTCCGTGAGCCATGCTCTGGCCTCGTCGTTTGCCATGTCGAAGAGGCAGAAGTTGTCGTTGTACATATACATCATCCGCTCTTCCATGTTGTTCGGAGGAGTTATGAGCCAGTTGGGATGCTCGTTGTAGAGATAGGTGTCCTTCATGACGCGCTCCGGCTCGAACCACATGACGAATCCCCGGCCGGTGGCCTTGGCGGCCTTGGAAATGGGCGCCACGCCTTCGGGATACCGTTCGTTGAAGTCGAAGTTGCCCACGGAGTGGACCCAGTCGCCGGTGGGAGAGACGCCCCAGCCGGTGTCGATGAAGTAGTATTCGCTCTCCAGCTTATGCTCGTTGATGAGGGCGATGTTCCGTATGTGGTGTTCCGCGGTCTGGTCCTCGAATCTCATGGCGGAGGAGGATGTGATGGGGCCTTTAACGAGGGAGCCGTCCTTCGCTCTGGGGCTGAAGTATTTCAGCAGGAAGGAGCGCATGTAGTTGTAGCCGCTGTCCTCGTCGCCGGCGGGGAGTTTCAGGGCGATAACGGCGGGAGTGCGGACCCTCTCGCCGGGGTGCAGCAGGAAGTGGGTCTTTTCCATGCCGCCCTTGACGCCGAAGGAGTTGCCGTTCGCGGCGAAGTCCGCTTTCCACTGGCCGGACCAGCCGATGGCGAAGGCCATGCCGGCGCCGGTTCCGTTGCGGACGTTGAAGTAGGGCATAACCTCGTCGGAGGGTCTGCCGTTGTCCGGTTTGATTGTGAACACGGAGTCGGAGAGGGGTTGTTCTTTGGGCCGGAAGTCCGTGAGGCGCTCGTGGCTGCCCTCGGCGTAGGAGAGTTTGAAGCCGCCTTGGGAGAAGGTGTAGGTTCTGTCCAGAGGGAGAATTTCCGAGATGATTCCGGTGTCCTCGGTGCCGGCGTTGCGGAAGTAGAGCACGGTGTGCTTCGCCGGAAAGTCGGAGTAGGTGGTGGTTATGACCGCCACCGCCAGCTTCGTTTCCGGGTCCTCGTAGCGGATGGTCTCCCGGGTGCGGGTGGCGTCCAACTTTTGGGTTGAAACCGTCTTTTTCCAGGTCTTCAGAATCTTGGAGGAGGGTTGGCCGTTGTAGTTAAAGGAGAAGTCCGCTTGTTGTCCCCGGCAGTTGGGAGCTATGAGCAAAACAACGAGAACAACGAGAATCGGCGGGACTAAAAGAAACTTTTTCATGGCAGGGTCCTTTGTGTGAGTGATTACTTATATTATACAATGTATGGTGCCCCGGACGCAATAGGATTGCGTAAGGGCGCAAATTTTCGCAAAAAAATCCGCCTCACGCGAGGCGGATAAGATAGAGGAAAGAAAGAAATGCACAAATGATTTGCGCCGATTTATAGGAC
>JAGDDM010000217.1 GCA_017958015.1 Abditibacteriota bacterium
CGCTTCTCGGTCGGTTTGGAGAATGTGGAGGACATTATCAAAGATTTGGACCAGGCGCTCAAGCAAATATAATAAGAACGTTCTCTCACAAAAGTTGAAGGGAACAGGGATTGGGGAATAGTTTCGCTCCGCGAACGGATTTACGAACAAACCCCGCAAGGCAAGCCGCTTTTCCCTTTTCCCTATTCCCCCAAAATAATCGGTGACGCACCATGAAAACAATTCTCTCCGTTCTTGTATTCTTCATCATCGTTACGTCCGCCTACACCGCCATGTATCCGGGCAACGACCTCATCTCCCGAAAGATAGCGGAGGAGGGCATCGTTCTCCTGCGGAACGAGGGTTCCGCTCTGCCCCTTTCCCCCTCGAACACGGTGGCCGTATTCGGTCCCAACCAGCTTGACTACTACCAAACCGGCGGCGGCACCGCCACCATCATCTCCGATTTCAACGTAAACATCCCCCAAGGCATCGCCGACGCGGCCTCCCGGGGGAAAGTGAAGTTTTACGAGCCCCTCTTTAACGAGTACAAGGCAAACAAGAACCTCACCGTGACCGCGGAGAAGGCGAAAGAAATCGCCGAGTTTGCCGACACAGCGGTGGTGTGCGTGTCCTCAACCTGCGGCGAGGGCGCCGACCGCAAAGTCATGAAAGGGGACTGGTTCCTCTCCGACGGGACGGAAGAAGCTTTCAAAGCGGTGTCCCGGGCTGGCTTCAAAAAGGTGATTGCCGTGCTGAACGTCTGCGGCCCCATGGACACCTCTTGGATTGACGCCTACAAGCCCGACGCCATAGTCTACTGCTCCATGCCCGGCACCCGGGGCGGCGACGCCGTGGCCCGAATCCTCACCGGCGAAGCGAACCCCTCCGGCCATCTGGTTGACACCTGGGCAAAGACATTGGAGAACTACCCCGGCAACGAGGACTTCTTCGAGCCCCGGTACATGAAATACGTCGAGGACATCTTCGTGGGCTACCGCTACTTCAACACCATCCCCGGCAAGTCCGCCGAGATTCGCTACCCCTTCGGCTTCGGCCTCTCCTACACCACTTTCAAAACTTCCGACACCGCGGTGGGCGCCGACGGCCCCAACGTCGTAGTCACCGCCAAAGTCACCAACACCGGCAAATACGCCGGCAAGGAAGTTGTTCAAATCTACGTCTCCGCCCCCAAGGGCAAACTCGACAAGCCCGCCATGGAACTGCGGGCCTTCGCCAAAACACAGACATTGGCTCCCGGCGCCTCGGAAACCGTGCGTCTCACCTTCCCCAAAACGGAAATGGCATCCTACGACGCCTACGGCATCACCGGCAACAAGGCGGCTTGGGTCTTGGAGGGCGGCGAGTATAAGTTTTATATGGGCAACGGCATCACCGACGCGGCAAAACATCATATCGGCAGCGTGAACATAACGAAAACCGTTGTCACCAAACAGCTGAAAACAAGATTTTTCCCCACGGAGTTGGAAAAAACCCTCACCTCCGACGGCTCCTACGAGAAGGTTCCGGGCTACAACCCCAAGGGCGGCAAAACATACGCCCCCGTATCCGCCATCGATGCCACCGTCATTGAGGGCGAGGACTACGAACTGCCCATCGGCTCCATGAAGGACTACTTCTCCTACCCCAACCGCACTTGGGGCGGCAAACTGGCCTTCGTTGACTCCCGGGGCTCCGGCGCGGAGTACCCCCTGGAGGTCGAAAAGGGCGGCAAGTACGACATATACTTCAGAATCATCGGTCCCCGGGAGGGCGGTAGCTTCGAAATTTTCGCGGACAAGACCAAGCTGGCGGAGGTCGCGGCGGCTCAAAGCGACTACACCAAAGCCACCGTCACTCTCCCGGCGGGCAAGAGCGTGTTCAAAATCGCCACCGTGAAGCCCTACGGCAACATCGACCGATTCATCATCGTCCCGGCGGGCAAGGATTATCTCTTCGCCCAGCGGGAAGCCTATTTCAAGCTGGCGGAAAACGAGCCCGCGGCCCGAAACTTCACCTACAAAGAGCGCACCACCGTAAGCGGAAAGGTCATTCGCTGGGAGGATGTCATAAAGGACCGCTCCCTGCTCCATGATTTCACTTGGCAGCTCTCCGACGTTGAGGCGGCGGTGGAGTGCGTGGGCCACGGCATCAAAGTCGCCGGAGCCTGCGGCAACATCGGCAGCATGGAAGATTTGGGCTGTCCCGGTCTTGACACCTTCGACGGCGGCCAGGGCGTGCGCCTTCAGGAGCACACCACAGCCATGCCCTCACTGATTATGACCGCGGCGAGTTGGAACACCCACCTTGTTGACGACTACTACCGGGCAGT
This sequence comes from Abditibacteriota bacterium, assembly GCA_017958015.1. Taxonomy (GTDB): domain Bacteria; phylum Armatimonadota; class UBA5829; order UBA5829; family UBA5829; genus RGIG10368. Next base: position 2,312 of record JAGDDM010000217.1, read on the forward strand.
GACCCGAGAAGCGGAGATGAACAAGATTAATCTGTGGCTTGCTCCCGGTCTCAACATTCACCGGCACCCCCTCTGCGGCCGCAATTTCGAGTATTTCTCCGAGGATCCCCTCGTCACCGGCAAGTTCGGCGCCGCCTTCGTCCGAGCCGCCCACAAGTACGGCATGCCCTGCATGATTAAGCACCTCGCCGTGAACAGCCGGGAGCTCAACCGCTTCGACGGCGACAGCGTGGTCACCGACAGAGCCATGCGGGAGATCTACCTCCGGGGCTTCCAAAGAGCGGTACAGGAGGGAGACGCCCTCTACATCATGACCAGCCACAACCTCGCCAACGGAATCGAAATCTCCGAAAACAAAAACCTCCTCACAGGCGTTCTGCGGGAGGAATGGGGTTTCAAGGGTATCGTGGCCACGGACTGGTGCAACGACTCCGACCATATAAAGGAAATTCTCGCCGGAAACAACATCAAGATGCCCGGCGCCGACGTGAACTATATCATGCTGGGTCTGGCGGAAGGAAAAATCACCCGGAAGGAACTCTTCGACAACGCGGAACTTACCTTCGCCACACTGCTCAGGTCTTACGATTACGAAAGAAAAGCCGAAAAGGATTAGGTTTTGGCGGCAAGCCTTGCGATGTCGATATCAAATCGTCCGCGAAGCGGCCCCGGTCCCTATTCTCTCCGACTTACTAAGGAAACACAATGAAATCAATCTCAGCTCTGTTAATCATCCTCTGCGCCGCCGCCCAGTGCGCGCCGCTAAAGAGTCCCGCCATTGTGGAGGGCCTCAATATCTATCCCGCCGACGGAGGCGTGAAAGTCACCGCAGGAAAGTGCAAAGTGGACGGCAAAGTCGTGTCCGTTAAGGAAACCCTGCTGAAAGTAGACCCCTCGGAAAGCGTTTTCGTGCGGGACGAGAAAATAAGCGCTCCGGTGTCGATGCCGGAGGGCTACGGCGGCGGTCAGCGGCTCCGGGGTCCCAACGGCTGGGACGCCAACGCCCGCTTCTCCTACGACCCGGGCACCTTGGTTCTCAAAAAAGACGGCGTGGGCCTGAAACTCGGCAAAGACTACAACGTCAGCGACGAGTTCGGCATGATCGGACTCACGGAGACCTCCTCCGCCAAACCCCGAGACTTCCTCTCCGCCGACTACTCCTTCTCCCTGCTTCGGGTGGACTCGGTTTTCGTCACCCCCAAGGGCGAGGTTGTGCTGAAAAAGGGCGACTCCCACGTCTCAACGCCCTTGCCCCCCAAGTCAAGCGGCATCTCCCTCCGCGTAGCCAACATCTTCGTGAACTACCGAGCCAAAGAGGTTAAGGCGGAGGACATATATCCCGTGGTCGAAGGCGCCGACAAGTGCAAAACCGGCACCACCAAGGGGCTCCTGCCCAAGACGGTGGAGAAGCTGAAAACCGGCGAGCATATGCGCATAGTTTTCTGGGGCGACTCCGTCACCTCCGGCGGCAACGCCTACCCGGGCCACTGTTTCGCGGAGGCCGCCACCGCCATGCTGAAGGCCAAATACCCCAACGCGGACATGGTCATGTTCAACGAGTCCTATCCCGCCTCCAACACCAACCACTGGATGGAGCCGGAGAAGAACCCCTTCCCGGGCACCTGCGACTTCGAGCTGCGGGTCATGAGCCTTAAACCGGACGTGGTTGTCATGGAGTTCGTCAACGACAGTTGGTTCGACACCGCCATGCTGGATACGCGCTACAAACACATCAAGGAACGGCTTACGTCCATCGGCTGCGAGTGGGTCATCTGCACGCCCCACTTCGTGTACCCGCCCGGAATGGGCGACTTCGACGGCAAAACCGACAGCCGCCCCTACGTGAAGTTCCTGCGGGAGTTCACGAGCAGGGAACATATCGCCCTGGCGGACAACGCCGCCCGGTGGGAACACCTCTACCTTGAGGGCATACCTTATATAACGATGCTCGGAAACACCATCAACCACCCGGACAACCGGGGACACAGACTGTTTGCCGAGGAAATAGTGAAGTGTTTCGAATAAATTTCACGGCGGTTCGCCGCTCTCAATAAACATACCTATCAGGTAACGTCAATAGCCGTTTCAAAAAAAATCCCGATTTTTCGGGATTTTTTTTGAATTTCCTATTGACACCCCCCCCCCGAAAATGGTATAATGATAACGTTGTTTTGACCCAAACCAAAAGTTCCGAGGTTCGGAACATGTAAAAAGCAATAGTGAGCAATGTCGTTCATTCCGATGTGATCCGGTTCATCGCGGAGTGAACATTTTTATGTATTCCCCAAAAGGGAAAAGGAGTTAAAATGAAAAAACTTATCGCTATCCTGGCTTTGGCTCTTACGGTCGTAGCTGTCAACGCCGACAACGAAATCCTTTGGCATTTCTACAACTACGATGACGAAAACATCACCATCCCCGGCGGAACCGACGGTATCGACTTCCCCATGCACATTACGGGCCTGGACACCATCGAGGCCATAGAAGCCGATGAGTACTATCATCAGGCCGGACTCGCTTGGGTTGTGGGCGGTCCCTACAACGTGGACGATGAC
>JAGDDM010000218.1 GCA_017958015.1 Abditibacteriota bacterium
ACCGGTCACGGCGTAATAATTTCCGGCGTGAATCGTAACGCCTGCCGCCGGATTGTTATTTCCATGCCGCAGAGCGCGGGCCACAACAACGCCCGGTTTCGCTTGGGAATCGGATTCCACGGCGCCGATGTCGGGAGCGCCGCCGTTATAGGGCAAGCCCACATCGATACCGGTGTTTATGGCCGCGGAGTTTTCGAGGGGAGCGAAGGTCACCGGGTCAAGCATTGGGTCGCCGAACAAGTCACCGGGGGCGGGAGCGGGACCGGGAGTAAAGTCCCGTCTATTGTTGAAATACAGATTGTTGGAATGAGTAATAGATGAAGCGGTATCCGTACAGAACACGGCGTCGTAGTCGGCGCCCTCGAAGATGTTATTCCTGATATCCGCCTTGGCGGGTTGGTTACCGGTATATATTCTCAGGATATACTTGCCGGTATCGAGAAATGTGTTGTTGTAAATCTTATTCGAGGATCTTGAGGAAACGGCGACGGAGACCCCGTCTATGCCCCGGAAAATATTGTTCCGCAGGATATTGTCGGCTCCGTACTCGCTTGACGACGGTCCCTCAATCTGCACGCAGTTCGTACCCGTGCAATCGAAGAATCGGCAGTTTTCAACCGTTTCGCCGCCGCCGGTCATGAAGTAAACGCAGGAATCGGAAATGTTCTCGAATACACAGTTCCGAACGGTGATGTTGCTTCCTCGAATCTGAACGCCGATGGCGGAGTCCTTAATCGCGAATCCCTCAATGACGAGATTGTCCGCTCTGCCGCCGAAAACGTAGCCCGCGTTTGTCAACACGGCTTCGTCGGCGGAGTAGACGATGGGCGCCTCCTCGGTGCCGGAGACCTTGAAAACGACGTTCGCCTCTTTCAGGTTGTATGTTCCGGACATGACCTCCACCCTGTCGCCGGGGACGAGAAGCCCTTTGGAGTCCGCCGCGTTGATTGAGGCGAAGGCGGTTTGGGGTGTGAGACCGTTGTTTGTGTCTTTTCCCGTTGGGGAAACATAGTAGGTTGCCGCGAAGGACGCGGAGGCCGCCCACAGCAGGGCCAAGGCGGCGATGACCGTACGCTTCATATTCTTTCTTCCTTTTCGGGACGTCGTTTGATTTCGGCGGCGGCCCGCGTCCCGATTAAGCGGAACCGCCGCCGATGTGTGAGAACAAACCGCGATATCTCCTCTATCTTAAAGAGCATCGGCTTTTCGACTCACAAAAGCTGTTTTTATTATATCACGCGGAGATATCATTTGCGCCTGCGGATGGCGAGAGCCGTTCCCGCTCCGCCGAAAGCGAGAGCCAGCAAGGAGGAGGGCTCGGGCACCTCGGCATCCGGGAAGATAAACTCAACCGTTCCGACGGTATTATCGCCGAAATGATAGCAATCATCCGCACCCGAAGTCATTACTGTCCCGAGATAAAAACGTATGGTACTTACTTCAAAATCAAATGCCAGATTTTTATTGATAAGCTGATCGTATCCGAATGTATATACGCCTTCCCCGTTCCACAGGGTTTTGTACGTTATACCTTTGCCGTCGGAACGATGGAAGCTAATCTGGATATTATCTTCGGCATGCACCGGTTCTTCGTTTGGCCACATAGAATGAACAACGAGATTGTTAAAGCCGGTAATATAAACCTCAAAAGTTGTGGTTTCATAATCAATAAATAGGCCGGGAGATATATTGTCACTCTTAAAAGCAATCCAGGGACTGTCTCCGTCATACCATATAAAGGGATAATCCATTTTGCTCTCGCTCCATATTTCGGGATTGCCGTGAACCTCAAAACCGTTGGGAGCGATGTCATCAATCAAACCCACAAAGTCCGCGGGCGTGAAATGATATACATACCAGTCACTGACGGTAACGGCGGCAAAGGCCGAACCGCACAGAGCGCAAAGCGCGAAAATCATAAGAGCTTTTTTCATTTCGTTCTCCTTAATATAAATGATTTCTCGACGGGTGCATACAAAAAACACCCGCAGACAAACATTCCTCTTGTCAAGGAATAAATGAATCGGGATATTTATATTGACGACCCGGCCCCGCGAATTGTTCCGTTTATCCCGAAAAAATTATTCCGTATTTTCATTGTAGCATAACCGGAAAATTTTGTCTGTCATCGCGACAACAGAATTCAAAAAAACTCGGGATTTTGAAAAAATCCCGAGTTTTTTATAGGGGTTAGGTTTTAGGGGTTAGGGGTTAGCGGCTAACCTTGCGGTGTCGGACTATTCCCTATTCCCT
>JAGDDM010000219.1 GCA_017958015.1 Abditibacteriota bacterium
ATGCCCGACTCCCGAAGGAGTTTTTCGCTGCCCACCAAAACTTTTTTGCCGTCTATCACGCACTCCAAACCGTAGCCCGGGTGCTCCACCGTGTCGGAGACCTCAAGATTGCCGCCGAAGGCTCGACATAACGCTTTGGCGATGGGATGGCTCGATCCCCGTTCCGCAGATGAGGCGATTTCACCCACGTCCCCGTGTACGGCGACGACGCTTATGTTCCCCTCCGTGAGGGTGCCGGTTTTGTCGAAGGCGAACACGCGAGCCTTAGCCAGCGCCTCGATATACTCGCAACCCTTCACAAGGACGCCCCGTTTGGCGAGACAGCCCACGGCGCCGAAAAAGGTGAGGGGTACGCTGATAACGAAGGCGCAGGGGCAGGCGGCCACGAGACATGCGGCGCCCCGCAAAAGCCACACGCGGAAGTTTCCGACAAAGAGTGGAACAATCGTTATCATTATGAGGACGCCCAAGGCCACTATGGGGGTGTATATCCGGGCGAAAGCGTCCACAACGGACTCCGTTCGGGACTTCCGGGAAGCGGCAACCTCCACCGCCTCGGCGATTTTCGCCGCCGCGCTGTTCTCCGCGGTCTTTTCCACCCGGATTTTCACGGGAGAGGACAGGTTCAGATACCCACCCCGAACCGAAGCGCCCACAGGCAAATCAACGGGCAGAGACTCGCCGGTCATAACGGAGCAGTCGAAAGAAGAGGAGCCGTCGATAATCGCGCCGTCAAGGGCCACCCGCTCGCCGGGGCGCACAAGTACAACGTCGCCGATTTCCGCCTCGTCCGGGAAAATCTCCTCCTCGGCGCCGTCTTTTATGACGGTGACGGTGTCGGGGCAGAGCTCCATGAGATCCGCGATGGCGTTTCGGGACTTGCCCACCGCCAGAGCCTGAAACCACTGACCCAGCTCGTAGAAAATCATAACCGCCACGGCCTCCGAATAATTTCCGGTGGCGAAAGCGGCGGCGGCGGCAACGGTCATAAGGAAGTTGATGTCGAAAACCCGGCCATGGGTTATGTTCAGGAAGCAGTTCCGCAAAACCTTTCGGGCGGCGAAGAGAAACACGGCGAAGTAGGGGAAAAAGCCCCAAGAACCGAAAAGCCCCCGAAGGTCCCCGATTACAATCAAAAGGTAGACCCCGAAGGCGGCGATGAGGGATATTAAGTTTTTCCGCTGAAGAGACGTCAACGGCCCACCACCTCAAAGGACGGAGCCTTCTTCGCCACCGTTTTCTTTATCTCCGAAAGAACCGACTCATCCTCAAACTCCAGACGCATCTTTCCGGTGATGAAACTGACGCTGCAGGAAGCGACGCCGGGGACGGATTTCACAACGTCCTCAAGGGTGAGCGCGCAATGGGCGCAGTCCGCACCCTCCACTTTGAATACTTTCTTCATGACGAACCTCCGTTTAACCTCGGTTAAGCACTTATATTATACCGCTTCGGTAGGTATTTGTCAACGAAGTCTCAGGGGTCAGGTGCCTGGGGTCAGGGGTCAGGGAATGTGCCGACTGCGTCGACGATTCTACCAACCCACATCGCAAGGTTGGTTTTATAATCCGTCGCCGTAGGCGACACCGGAATTATTCATTATTCATTAGCGAAGCGACTTCATTATTCATTTGAGCCGAAGGCGAAAAAATCCCCCGCGAAGCGCGGGGGTTTGCGGACGGCTTTGCGGAAAAGGGAGGATACGGATAAAAAGCGCCGTCCGTAAATTATGGTGTGAGGGTGTTCGGGCTGCCGCCCGAAGTTAAAAAAGGGATGCCGCGGTGTCTGCGTCGATTTACACCCGTTGCGGTCGACAAGAAAAAACTTGTCCGGGTGAGTAGCG
>JAGDDM010000220.1 GCA_017958015.1 Abditibacteriota bacterium
CTATTCCCTCCAACGGAAACTCCACCCCTCTTTGTGCGACTGCGTTGTCAGCATATCGGAGTTCTGCTACCGGGACAATATACGCCGGCTGCCGGATAAGAAGCACATTCTCTCCCGCCACGGCGTACACGCCGTCAGAGACGATGTGGACCACGAAGAAGTGGGGCGGAACTCTAAAAATCAGCGCATGTTCGGCAGGATCGAGAAGTATAAAGGTGTGGAAGTTCTGGTTGACGCCTACGAACACGCCCTGAAAGAGGTTCCGGATTTGAAAGTTACAATCGCCGGAGCCGGGAAGATTGCCCCGGCGGTTCTCCGTAAGGCGGAGCGGTTGGGGATAGACATTCTCAACAAATTTATCGACGAAAAGGAACTTCGGAGACTCACGGATTCCCACGGCGTCATGCTCATGCCCTACACTTCCGCCACCCAATCCGGCGTGGCGGTGGCGGCCATGGAGAACTGCCTGCCCTGCGTGGCCACCGACGTGGGCGCTCTGCCGGAGCAGGTGATTGACGGCGAAACGGGAATAATCGTCCCCATGGGGGACGCGAAGGCCTTCGCCGACGGCATGGTTGCCATGGCAACGAACCCCAAGCGGGTGGCGGAGATGTCCCGCAAGTGCGCGGTGATAGGAAAGAGGGATTTCAATTGGGAAACAATCGGCAAAAAACTGGCCGAAGATTTGGAAAAGTTTTACGGGGAATATAAGAAATGAAAAAAGCGGTTGTTCTTCTTTCCGGCGGTCTCGACAGCACCACCTGCGCCGCCATCGCCAAAAGCGAGGGTTACGAGATATACGCTCTCACTTTCGACTACGGTCAGCGCCACAGCAAAGAGACGGAATACGCCCGGAAAGTGGGGGAGATGCTGGGTGTTAAGGAACATCACATTCTCCGCATGAATTTTTCCGACATTGCCGCCTCCGCCCTTACTCGGAATACGGAAATCCCCGAAGACAGGGATATGGACTCCGATGAGATTCCGGTTACATACGTTCCCGCCCGGAACACGATTTTTCTTTCTTTGGCTCTTGCCTACGCCGAGACAATCGGCACCGGCGACATATTCATCGGAGTGAGCCAGATTGACTATTCCGGCTACCCCGACTGCCGGGGCGAGTATATTGAGGCATACGAGAAAATGGCGAACCTGGCCACCAAAGCCGCCGTCACCGGGGAGTGTAAGGTGACGATTCACACGCCCCTTATCAACCTCACCAAGGCTGACACCATCCGCAAAGGCCTCGCCCTGGGCGTGGATTACGACAAAACCTGGAGCTGCTACGCCGGAGGAGAGACGCCCTGCGGACACTGCGACAGCTGCCGGCTTCGGGCGGCGGCTTTTAAAGAGGTGCTCGGAGATTAGATTTTGATACCGATTGTCGTTGATAATATCCCCTCTTTTTCGGAAGAGGGGATTTTTTTGAAAAAAAATTACGTTGATTTTTTGTTTACATTCGTGAATCGACTTGACAACTCTTGAAAAACGTGTTGTATAATATAGACAGGTTCGATTATTTCGTAACCGGTGGCTTCCTCAGCATCTGTTTCGGCGGTATCGAGCAAATAAATACAGGAGGATACTTTTATGTATCACAACAAAACCTTTTCATGGCTTGTGTTGCTCCTCCTTGTTTTCTGCGGAAATACTTTATTCAAACTCAGACGGAGTCGCGCTCCAAAACGTATTCTCGACCTACAAAGTCGGGAGCTATCTCTTCGTCGCCCGCTACGGCGGTGATTTCAATAACACCACCCCCGTGTACGTGGGCAGTATGACGGTGTCGGAGAACCAAACTCTTGACATCTCCGGCTATCGGGATTCCGAAGGAGGAAGATTAAAATGAAAAAAATACTTGTTTTTCTCGTGGTGCTTTGTGCACTGGCGAC
>JAGDDM010000221.1 GCA_017958015.1 Abditibacteriota bacterium
CCTTGTTGGGTTCCGGTCTGCGCTTGACGATAATCGCCATGGGGGCGCCCAAATATTCCGCCAAACCCTGGGCTCTGGCCACACCGCCCACGTCCGGGGAAACAACCACGATATCGTCGGAAACGTCCATCTTCTCCGCCAGATACTTGGCGATGATGGGACCGCCGTAGAGGTTGTCGACCGGAATGTCGAAGAAGGCCACGATCTGGCCCGCGTGGAGATCCGTGGTGAGCAGTCTGCTGGCGCCGGCGGAGGAGAGAAGGTTGGCCACAAGCTTCGCGGTCACCGGTTCTCTGGGCTTGACTTTCCGGTCCTGTCTGGCGTAGGCGTAGTACGGAAGCACCACGTTGATGCGCCGGGCGGAGGCCCGCTTGAAGGCGTCAATGGTGATGAGCAACTCCATAAGGTGCTCGTTGACGGGGGTCACCATGGACTGGACGATAAAGACATCGTCGCCCCGGACGCTTTCGTTAATCTGCACCCGGAACTCGCCGTCGGAAAACTTCTTGACGAGAGAGTCGCCCACTTTGACACCGAGGTTATCGGCGATTTTTTGGGTCAGTTCGGGACTTCCGGATCCCGAGAAGAGCATAAGTTCGTTCATTGTTTTTCGGTTTCCCCCAATATACGCGAAAACGGAGGAACGACCTCGTTTTCGGCTATTTTCGCGCCGCGTTCGATTACGGTGCACGGATATATCACCGCGTCGCGGCCGATTTTTACATCGCAGTCTATGTATGTTGTCGCCGGATCGATGAGCGTTACGCCTTCGGCCATTATCGCCTCGTTGATTCTCCGGCGCATGGTGGCGGTGGCGGCGGCCAGGCGGATTCTGTCGTCAACGCCTATGGCGTCGTCCGCGTTTTCCATAAGGCACAGGCCGGCCCGCTCGCCCTCTTCGTCGTGGGCAATCCCGATGAGATCGGTGAGGTAATACTCGCCCTGGGCGTTGTTCGTGCTCAGCTTCGACACGGAGCTTATGAGAAAATCCCGTCTGAAAGCGTAGATGGAGGTGTTGAACTCCCCTATTTTCAGAGTCTCCTCGTCCGCGTCCTTGGATTCCACAACAGCCTTTATCTCCGTGCCTTTCCCCCGAATGATTCTGCCGTAGCTGAGAGCGTCGGAAAGATAAGCGCCCAAAAGGGTGACGGAATTGTCCTCCGTCTTGTGGGTCTTAATGAGATCTTTAACCGTCTTCACGTCCACAAGAGGCGTGTCCGCCGGGAAAACGAGGACCGTGTCCACATCCTCCGTCAACTCAGGAAAAGCTTGGGCGCAGGCGTGGCCGGTGCCCTTCTGCTCCTTCTGCTCAACGTAGGTGACGTCGTCTCCCAGCGCGGCCATCATTTTTTCTTTCTCATGACCCACCACGACGATAATTTTGTCGGCACCAGCCCCTCGGCAGGTGTCGATAATGTGTCTCGCCATGGGCTTGCCGCATATCTTGTGGGCGCCCTTGGGCAAAGCGGACCTCATACGGGTGCTTCTGCCCGCGGCCATAATCACGGCGGCTATGTTCATCGATGGACTCCTTGCAACATTACTATAGATATATTATAACACTCCCGCCCCGCAATCGCAAGAGGTAAAGCCGGCGAAAAAAAGAGATGTTTTTTCCCGAAAACCCCTTGCAATTTAACCGCGCCGGTGATATAATATATATGCTTGACGCGCGGTTAAGCAATCTCCCATGGGGCCGTAGTTCAGCTGGGAGAACACCACACTGGCAGTGTGGATGTCAGGGGTTCGAGTCCCCTCGGCTCCACCAAACAAAAAACGCTTGCATTCGCAAGCGTTTTTTTAGTGAATAGTGAATAATGAATATTGAATAATGAATAATTGCGGTGTCCGCTTCGCGGACAATTATATAACCCACATTGCAATGTCGGTTTTATAATCCGTTGCCGTAGGCAACACCGCCATGCGCTTCAGCGCAATTCATGCCGACAGGCAATTCATGTCGGGTCGCGACAATTCACGCGCCGCAGGCGCAATTCATCCGCGCACAGCGCGGAACTATTCCCTAATCCCTACTCCCTATTCCCTCTGTTTTCCGGTATAATAGATATATCATCCGAAAAAGGAAGCTCAAATTGAAACCGAAAAACTTTCCCGTCGTCACGGCGGTATTCGTGATTATAAATATTATCTTTTACGCACTTTTCAAAGGCAATCCGAATATTTTCGCTCTCTCCCGGGACGCTCTCACCGCGAAGTCGATATTTCTCCACTACCTGATGCACGGATCCCCCGCCTCGCTTGTCATCTACACCTGTTTCCTGGCGGTGTTCGGCACCCTGTTCGAGCATCTTGTGAGCCGAAGGCAAATGCTTTTCTTCTATCTCGCCGGCTCTGTGCTGTCGGGGGTGTTCTATTTGGCGGCATCAAGCGGAACCGTCAGGGGCGCGGAAGTCTCCCTTCTGGGCTGCGGCGGCGGCTTGGGCGCTCTCATAGGCGCCTGCGGAATCATATGCAAAAAGGTCAGCTTCAAAATAAAGAGTTTTGTGGTGCCGGTGATGGCGCTTATCGGTTTTTGTTTCTGTGTGCTGATTCTGATGGCGCTGTCGGGCATCGCCTCGCCCTGCGTGCCGGACAACTACCAATCGTCATGGGCCATGGTGGGCGGCTATCTCTTCGGCGTATCCTACGGCTATCGGGCAATGAAGAACGGGGAACAACTCTTGGCGCGAAAGACAAAACCGAAGGGCAAAAAAACGTCGAAAAAGAAACGCTGAAGACTTGATAAAAACGGCCCGAAGTGGTATAATATATCGTTATTGTAAAACCCTTAGAGGGTTTTGCTCTCCGCTCCGACCGAGTATCGGAGACGTCAGACCGAGGGGAGGTGAACACCACGAAACGCAACTACGAAGCTCTCTACATCATAGATGCCGAATCCACCGATGAGCAGATTGCCGCTTCCATAGCGAAGTACTCCGACATTATCGCCTCTGAGGACGGTGAAGTTATCGCCGCCGGAAAGTGGGATAAGAGAAGACTGGCTTACGAAATCAAAGGTAAGAGAGAAGGCCTCTATATCCTCATCTACTTCGCGGGCGAGAACAACGTTTACAACGAGCTCGACCGTATTTTCAAGATTGCCGACGACGTTATTCGTCACATCATTGTCCGCGTAGAGCCGGAACACATCGACACCAAGCGCCTTGCCGCCGCCGATGAGAAGCCGGAAGCTGCCGAAGCGCCCGCCGAAGAACCGGCTCAGGCCGCTGAGGAAGCCGCGCCGGTCGAGGAAGCTCCCGCCGCGGTCGAGGCTCCCGCAGAGGAAGCCCCCAACCCGGAAGAAGAAGCTCCCGCCGAAGAGTAAGACAACAGATTCATAGGAGACATCACCATGGTCAACAGTGTAATACTGGTGGGCAGACTGGTAGCCGATCCCGAGCTCAAGTACACCCCCAACGGCATCGCCGTATGCTCCTTCCGCATCGCCGTGAATCGCAGATTCAAAAACGAGAGCGGAGAGAGAGAAGCCGACTTCTTCACCATCGTCGCCTGGAGACAGACCGCCGAGTTTGTGGCCAACTATATGTCCAAGGGCAGACTCATCGCCGTGGAAGGCAGACTTCAGTCCAGATCCTGGACCGACCAGAACGGTCAGAGACGCAGCGTCGTTGAGGTAAGCGCCGACAACGTTACCCCCCTGGAAAGCAGAAACGCTTCCGGCGGCGGCAACCAGCAGGCCGGCGGATACAACGCCGACTCCGCTCCCGCGGCTCAGCCCAGAGACGACGGTGACTACGATCCTTTCAGCGAAGAATAATTCGGAGGAATCATGGCATTTCAGAGAAGATCGGGCTCCAGAAACTCCAAGTTCAGACGCCCGCGCCGCAAAGTATGTACCTTCTGCGTAGATAAAATCGACCACATCGACTACAAGAACGTGGCCAAGCTCCGCAGATTCGTCACCGAGAGAGGTAAAATCCTCCCCCGCAGATCCACGGGTACATGCGCTATGCATCAGAGAGCCCTCGCCCACGCTATCAAGCGCGCCAGAGAAATCGCTCTCCTGCCGTATGTGGCGGAATAAATCAAACAAAAAAAGAACTCCCCGCGGGGAGTCTTTTTTTGTTTTAGGGGTCAGGGAATGTGTCGCCTATCGGCGACGGATTCTACCAATCCGCATTGCGGTGTCGGACTATTCCCTATTCCCTATGCCCTATTCCCTCACGCCTATCACTCAGAGGCACGCTTTAATCGTTTGACTATCTCCACAAACTCCTTGGACTTCAGCCGCTTGGTCAGCTGGTTCTCGATGCAGAGGCGCATAACCTGTTCAAGGTCCCGTTTGGCGCCATCGGGGATTGTGATGTCGATGAGTTTTTTGGGGCCCAAATCCGCCAAACCGCGGATGTAGGAAAGGAGAGAGACCGGGAAGGCGTCGCCGCCGCCGCAGTCGGAGCAGGCGAAACCTCCGGAGGAGGGAAGA
>JAGDDM010000032.1 GCA_017958015.1 Abditibacteriota bacterium
AAAAAACTTGCTTTTATTATACCATAAATCAAAGGTTTTGTGCGTGTTCAAAGTGAAAAAATCGGGGAATAATGGTATAATATTATCGACATATATTGTCGGCTGTAAGAATTCGTGTTTGGGGTCAGGTGTCAGGGGCCAGGGGTCAGGGACTGTGTCGGCAAAGCCGACTGATTCTACCAACCCACCTTGCGATGTGAGTTATATAATCCGTTTCGCGACAGCGAAACACCGCCGCCGGCACCCGGCACCTGACACCCGGCACCTAAAATAAAAATACAAGAGATAAAACTATGGAAAAACCCTTGGTTGCTGTGGTTGGCCGCCCCAATGTGGGCAAATCCACCCTTTTCAACAGAGTAGTAGGCAGACGGATCGCCATTGTGGAGGACGAGCCGGGCATCACCCGTGACCGTCTCTACGCCGAGGCCGCGTGGAACGGCAAGGAGTTCGTTCTCATCGACACCGGCGGCATTCTCATGAACGAGGGCGACCCTCTGAAGGCCCAGGTGACGGCCCAGGCGGAAGTGGCGTTGGACGAGGCGGACGTGATTGTTTTCATGACCGATGTCACCACCGGCGTCACATCCTCCGACCTTGACATCGCCCGAAAACTCCGCTCCGCCAAGAAGCCGGTCCTGGTTGCCGCCAACAAGGCGGACAATCTTGACGGCGACACCGACTCCGCCGTGTTCTACGAGTTCGGCATCGGCGAGGTCTACCCGGTGTCGTCGCTGAACGGCAGGAGCGTGGCGGACCTTTTGGACGCTATTGTTGAGGCGCTGCCGGAGGAGGGAAGCCGCAACGCCTACCCCGAGGACGCGGTGAAAATTGCCGTCATCGGCCGGCCCAACGTGGGCAAGTCCTCCCTCATCAACGCCATTATCGGCGACAAGCGGGTCATCGTATCCGACATCGCCGGTACCACCCGGGACGCCATCGACACGGTGGTGGAGCACAAGGGCGAGGAAAGCGTGCTCATCGACACCGCGGGCATCCGCCGCAGCGGCAAAGTGCAGGGTTCCGTGGAATACTATACCGTGCTCCGGGCTCTCCGGGCCATGGAGCGGGCGGACGTGGCGGTCATCGTCATCGACGGTGCCGACGGCCTCAGGGACGGCGACAAGCGTGTGGCGGGATTCGCCAAGGACGCGGGCCGGGCCTGCGTCATCGCCGTGAACAAGTGGGACCTCTGCGACGAGGAAGTGATGAAGGAGTTCGCCGACAACATCCGCCGCCAGCTGCCCTACATCGACTACGCTCCCATAGTGTTCACCTCGGCTCTCACGGGAATGGGCGTCACCCACGTGCTGGAGACCGCCCGGGACGCCGCCGCTTCCCACGCCATGCGGCTGCCCACAAGCGAAATTAACAGAATTATTCTGAACGCCGCGGAGGACCACCCCTACACCCGCAAGGGCCGGGAACTGAAGATTAAGTTCGCCTCCATGGCGGAGGTAAAGCCTCCCACGGTGGTGGTTTTCGTCAACGACACGGAGCTGGTCCACTTCTCCTACATGCGCTATCTGGAGAACCAAATCAGAATGTACTACTCCTACGAAGGCACGCCCATCAAACTCATCTTCAAGCGGGCCAAGAAAGAGAGGGGCGGCTCATGAAAAACGCTGTCGTAATTCTCCTCTGCTACCTTTTCGGGTCGATTCCCTTCGGACTCATCGCCGGAAAGCTGGTCAAGGGCATAGACATCCGCAACGTGGGCAGCGGCAACATCGGCGCCACCAACGTGCTTCGCGCCGTGGGACCCATACCCGCCCTTATTGTGTTCCTGCTGGACGTATTTAAGGGCGCCGGGGCGGTGCTCCTCTGCCGGTACCTGGGCATGAGCGAGTATCTCATAGTCCTTGGGGGCATCGCCGCTCTCGTGGGCCATACCTGCTCCGTGTTTCTGGGCTTTAAAGGCGGCAAGGGCGTTGCCACGCTTTTGGGCCTTGTGATAGGCATCAATCCCATCATGGCGGCAGTGGCGCTGGGAATATGGATTATCGTGGTGGCGATTACCCGCTACGTGTCCCTCGGTTCCATCATCGCCTCCCTCACAACCTCGATTATAATCTGCTTTATAAAGCTTCATCCCATCTACAAGATTGTTTTCCTTCTTGTTTCCCTCTTTGTGGTGATTAAGCACAAGGACAACATAAAACGCCTCATAAACGGCACGGAAAACAAGATTGGGAACAAGGTTAAGGAGACCGAAGATGAATAAACTGTTTATCGCGGCGGTGCTGGCCGCTCTCTGCGCTCCGGTGCTTGCCCAAAGCGAGAATTTGAGCGGCCTCGTCTACGTGCGGGGCACGGAAGTGCGGATAGTGAACCCCCTGAGCACCAAAGACCACGGGCTTTTGGCCTACGACCTGGCTTCCGTGATTACCCAAACCGGCATTACCTCCGACGGAGAATCCTTCTTCTACCGGGTGATGAACGGCTACATTCCCGGGGATCTCTGCGTCTACACTCCCGCCACCGGCAAAAGCGACGTCATCATGACCACCGCGGAGATGATGAAGACCTTCGGCGAGATTCCGGAATATTTCTTCCCCTCCCGCACAGGCAACGGCGCCATGGGTGAGAGCCTGATGGTGAACATGGGCGCGAAGGGCTATACGCCGGAACCCCTTGCCAAGGGCGCCAACGGAAACTTCACTCCCTGCTGGGACGAAAAGGGCACCACCTTCGTCTACCGGGCCGCCGACGGATTGTTCGCCACCACCGTGGGCGGAAAAACAACGAAAATCTCCGACAACGGCGAGCCCATTGCCGCCGCCGACGGGAAGATTTACACCCGGGAAGGAAACGACGTTTTCGTCTGCGGCTTCGACGGCAGCGGGAAAAAGAAAATCCTTTCCGTTTCCGAAAACTATTTCTTCAACGCCTGCGCCGCCCGCGGGTCCGAGTTCGCCTACGCCGACTACGACTTTATGAACGGCGAGATTAAGATAAGGCTTCCCCTGAGCGGCAGGAACATTGTGTTCAAGCCCCAGCGGGCCGTGAGCTCCGTCATAAATCTCATGTTCGACCCCCAGGGGAGATATCTTATTTTCACCACCGAGGTTGACGACAACTGCGACGGCAGATTTATGTACAGAAGCAATATCGCCAACGGCAAAACCGAGATTATCGCCGCCGGTGTTCCCGTGGGCTTCGCCACCGTAAAGAGAAGCGTTCTCAAGAAGAACAAGGGCTTTGAGGCGGCGGAAACCCCCGAGGGCTTCGAGCCCCTTTTTAAGCTGGAGGACGACTTCGACGGCGACGGCAAAACCGAGACCGCCTTCTACGGCGAAAAGCTGAAACCCACCGCCTCCATGGGACAGGACGCGGCGCTGTGGATTGTAAAGGACGGCAAGAAAATCGCCGCCGACGCCCGGAAAGCCTTCAACAACGGCAGCGGCGACCCGGGCAAGGCCACTTTCATTATCGGTCTGGACAAGTTCTTCGTGACTAAGGCCGGGGACGGCAAGGCGAGAGTCTGCGTTATCTACGATATACCCGGTTGGCCCCCTTACAGAAGAATCGTTATATACGACCTTGCCGGCGACAAGCTGACGCCGGTGTTCATCCACGACGGCGAGGTTACGGACATCGCCGAGGAACCGGACTTTTACGTTGCCTCGGACGGCTCCGTGTACGTCACCGACGAGTACACCGACGGAGAGGGGCTGACCCACTCCAGAGGGCTTCTCCTGCGGTATGTGTGGGACAGCAAAAAGTTCTCCTTCGCCGAAAAGAAAATCATCAGCGACAGCGACGCTTCCTCCACGGAAACCACGGAAGAACTCGTTAAGAAATATTTTAAGTAAAAGAGTGATGTTATGCGAAAGTTTATTGAGTATTACGCTCTCGAAATTTATACCGTGATATCAATGGCGGTTTTGACGGCCGCCGGTCTCGCGGGCGGCATGTCAATGATTCAAAAGGCCGTGCTTGTGTACATATTCCTGTTTGTTCTGCACGAGTGGGAGGAAATGAAGTATCCCGGTGGGTTCGCGGATTACATCGCGAAAATGCTTGGAATTGAGATAAACGAAGAAATTAAGCGAGCGAGCAGGATTCCGACAAGTATTTTGCTTTTGACCTTTACTCTTGTTCCTTTTTTCCTGCGGGATTATCCCCTTGCTCTTTTGCCCATAGCTTTCCTGGGCCTCTTTGAGGGCTTTGTGCATATCTTCGCCATACGGCTGTTCCGGTGTCCGAAGTTCTATTCGCCGGGACTTGTCACCGCCGAGCTGCAGGCGCTCTTTACGATAGGCGTGTTCGCGTGTTTCGCGAAAAACAACACCGTAAGGCCCATTGATTATTTAATCGGCGCTTCGATAACGGTTGCCTGCTTCATGGTGATGCAAAAGACTATTACGAAAATGGTGGGAGTGAGGTACGGCGACATGCCGAAGATACTTAAACGGCAGCTTTCGAAAAAGGACTGAAATTAAGGCCTCCGCTTGTTAGGCGGAGGCTTTGTTTTTTTCGAAGCACAGACCGATGAGGAACGGCACGCACACAACATAGGCTATGGCGTATCTGAAGTCCCCGTTTACCGGCGAGGCGATGCAGACGAGAAAAGAGAGTACGGAGGGCAGACAGACGGCGAGGAGTTTCTTCTTGCGGGTCTTAATCGCGTATGCGATGACGGCCATGAGAAGATATGTGTAGAGAGCTATTCGGCAGAGGGGAGCGAACAGAGGGGCAAAAAGCGCCGCTTTTTCGACTTTCGCGAGGCTGCGGTAAACAATGTTCGGAGACTCGTTGGGGAAGATATGCTTAAAGCGGTATCCTATAACCTTTTCTAAACTCGCCTCACCTATACTGCCGCTGTGCACTGTCGGGAAGCACCTGAGGCCCAGCTTAGAGTCGTAAAAAGAGCAGTAAGTGTATGTGTTGTTTAGGGATGCCTCAAAATACGTTTTCGGGTGGCGTTTGAATTGGGCGAGCCATACCTTGAAATATTTCGCGAAATCCGCTTTTGTTGGCGGAACTTTTGTTGCGGGACGAATATAACCTTTTTTTACCGGATCGGAGATTTGTGGATTATAACTTACAATGGCGTCGTCGTAATCGAAGATTTTATTAAGAACGTTTTTTTCGCTTTGAGGAGTTTCCTTCGAGTATTCCCGAGCGTACCTTGCCGATTGTTGAATCGGCAGAGACAGTGCCTCAATCGCTCGCCCGTGCGGTATGTTCATGACCGCGAGAAGAATATAATTCGTTCCGATGTAAACCGATACCGTGGCGATCGTCGCTACCGCGATTTGCTTTTTCGCGGCCGATTTTCCGAACATGAAGATGACGAGAGTCGGCAGAATCACATGGACTCCGTTGAGTCGGAACAGAATACACATAACCGCCGAGACGATTAAGCCGACGGTTTGCTTTTTTGTGGGATTTCCCCGGAGGACGTCATAGGCGAATATCGTGAAAAGAAGAACGAAAACCGCATAGACGGAGTTCTTTTCCGCGATTGTTCCGAACACGGAAAACACGGGTACAAGAGCGAAAACGGCGAGGAAGACGAAATAAACCGCTTTCGGCAAATTACGCGTTCTTTTAAGGCAATAAGCGAGAGCGGCGGAGAACATCAGCGATTGAGAAACGGAGAGGAAATACATGCTGATGTTTACGGAGCCCAAGGCAATTCCGAATTTCGCGAAAAGGCCGTAGAAGAAAGTCGATATAACCGGGTGTCCGTTATACATAGGCCATTTCCCGAAAAACATGTCGATTTGGGCCATGGTGTCCCAGCCGAAGAGGGGCGGACGGCAAAGGAGATAGGGAATCCAACAGACGAAAATTATTCCCCATGTTGCGAGGAAGGGCAGGGGCTTTTTGTTCGGCGTGGCTGTCTCGAAGTAGGCAAAAAGCCTTTCGATGAGGACGGCAAGGATGGCGGTTACGCCGATGAAGATAATGAGTGAACGAAGCGCCTCGCTCTTTGAGCCGCAAATCAGATAGAGACTGTCGCGATTAAAGAATGTCCTACCGATGATGTGGCAAAGGCCCATCACCGCAGCGGCGCATATCGAGGTTTTCGAGACCTTCGCGTTTTTGAACAGCAGACAAAAGGCGGCGAAGAGAAGAACGGCTGTTAAGGATGCCGCGTTAAACCCCGTCAAGGGAGCCGACACTTCCGATACCGATGCCGTGTCAATCGTTATCGCCGTGGCGGAAAGCAACGCGAATACGTAGGGCAGCGCCTTTCTCATTTCGTAAGCCTTTCGTAGACTATCCGCAGGCCCTTAAGTGTGATGAGGTCGTCGCAGATTTCTATTGTTTCACTGTATCGGGCTATGAGGGGCGCCATGCCGCCGGTGGCGATGACCTTGGGTTCGGTGCCCATTTCCTTTTTGAACCGGCGAACCAGGGCGTCCACCTGTCCCGCGTAGCCGCAGACGATGCCGGAGCGGAGGCTTTCGGCGGTGGATTTGCCGATGGCCCGTTCCGGGGGAGTGAGCGCCACGCCGGAGAGTTTGGCGGCCTTTCGCAAAAGGGAGTCCACGGAGATTCTGATGCCCGGTGATATGGCGCCGCCCAGATAGACTCCGTCCTCGGACACGGCGTCCAAGGTGGTGGCGGTGCCGAAGTCAACGATGATGAGGGATGTTTTGTACTCCTCGTAGGCGGAGATGGCGTTGGCGATTCTGTCGGCGCCCACGTCCGTCACAGGGTGGTAGTCTATCTTCATGCCCTTAACGGACTCCGGCCGCAGGAAAACAGGTTCCCCGGCGTTTTTGAAGTGGTTCCGGCACATCCATGTGAGGCCGTCGCCGATGGAAGGCACAACGTTTGACACAACAACACCGGTTATATCGGCGAATGCGAGCCCCTTGTCCGCGAGAAATCCCCGCAAAAAGGAAGCGTATTCGTCGCCGGTGGTGGTGCCGTGGGTGCTTATGCGCCAAGAGGCCACCAGGTCCTTGTCGTTAAATACCGCGAATGTTATGTTTGTGTTTCCCACATCAACCGCGAGAAGCATGATAAATCCCCCTGAGATTTTTGTAATTATTTTACCCCATAACGGCGTAAATTGCAATTACCTTCCGCCGGTTTCGACTAATTGAGTGAAATTTGGTATAATTATATATGAGGGAATAGTGTGCGGCCGCGCCGCCGATTCCCGACCCCGCAAACGGAGTTTAACCATGAAAAAAATTTTAATCTCAATCTTATCGATACTCGCCCTGTCCGCCATGTGCGCTTTCGCCGCCTCTTCGGAGATAGAAATCGGCGAGCCGGAAGTGCAGATGGGCAAAGAGGCCGCGGCGGAGACCGCCAAGACAATCAAGGTTGTCGCCGACGAGGCCGTGAACAAGCGCGTCAAGACCATCGGCGAAAAGCTGGCGAAGGTAGCCAACGAGACGGAGATAAAGGCCTTCTACGGCACCGCCGAGGTGGTCCCCTTCGAGTACAGTTTCACCGTCATTGAGGACAAGGAAGTGAACGCTTACAGCCTCCCCGGCGGTTTCATCTACGTCCACACCGGGCTCATTGACTTCGTCCAGTCCGACGACGAGTTGGCGGGCGTTCTGGCCCACGAAGTCACCCACGCCGCCCATCACCACATGGTGTATCTGCTTAAGCAGCAGGAAAAGGTGAGCAACGTCACCACCGCGGCCATGCTGGCGGCAATGCTTCTGGGCGGCGGCAGCGACAGCACCTCCAACCTCATTTTGGGTATGCAGCTGTTTCAGATAGCCAAGGTGAACGGCTACGGTATGAACGCGGAGCGGGACGCGGACTACGCCGCCATCGACTACATGATTAAGGCGGGCTACAACCCGGTGGGTCTGCTCACATTCCTGGAGCGGCTGGCAAAGGACATCGAGTTCGTTGACTACGGCATCTACCGCAACCACCCCATAGACGCGGAACGGGTGGCCTCCGCCAAGCGCATTATCACCGAAAAGGGCATCGATATCAACCGCCGGCAGACCACCAAGGCCATCTGCGCCGAGGTGAAAACCGAGGGCGGCAAGTCCACCGTCACCCTTCAGGGCAGCGCCATATACGTCACCGCCGCCGAGGATAAAGCCAACGCAACGGCGAAGGTCATAAACGAGCTTCTGGACGCCAAGGTGAAGGCCCACGAGATTAAACTGGACGGCAGCGGCGGCGTGTTCGCCAAGGGCAAAACAATCGCCAACGTCACCGACGAGGACGCCAAACTCATGGGCGACACCAAAGCGAACGCGGCGAAGAACATTCAGACCGCCATAAAGAACGTGCTTTTCAGCCAGATGCTGGAGACAATGCACTGATATGTTCGAGACCGTATCGAACCTGCTCAAAGAACTGCCGGATTACCCCAACGTAATTCGCATGAGCGAGGAAGAAATAGCCCGGGCCGCGGCGGAAGTGGGGATTCCCACCCGCTACGGCAGCCGCGCCTACGCCGGGGGCGTCAAAAACCGCACCTCGGCTCTCACGGTGGCAATCGGCTCCAAGGGGCAGATTGCCCAGTCCACCCGAAAAAAGCGGGATCTGCGCAAGTCCGCCGAGGACATTCTCGCCTCCGTGGCGGAGTACATGAAAAAGGTGCCCATTCTGCGGGTTGACGCGGCCATGGGCGCCAACGACACCTTCGCTCCCCGCTGCGTCATGTACCTCTCCCTCTACCGCCGTGACTCCGTGCGCCTGGCCCACATGGTTCTCTCCAATCTCTTCCCGGCCCGAAAGAGCGGCGACACCATGACGGTCATCGCCATTCCGGAGTGGCAGGAAAAGGAGCGGAGCATCCTGGTTTTTCCCGATTCGGGAGTCACTTTTATTTTGGGCAGCGACTACTACGGCGAGATCATGACCGCCTTCCGCAGGACGGCCATCCACCGGGCGGCGGAAAGCGGGGTTCTGGGTCTCCACGCGGGAGCCAAAACCGCCTTCGCCAGAGACGAAAACGGCAAGCTGCGCAAACTGGGTATGCTCTTTTTCGGCATCGCGGGCACCGGCAAAACAACCCACGTCTGCCACAACCACGGCCTCACGGATTTCGGCGAGGGCGTGAAGATTTTGCAGGACGAGCTTGTGTTCATGAACGACGCCGGTTCCGTCATGGGAAGCGAGCGGGGCTTCTACATCAAAACCTGCGATTTGACGAAGGAAAACAATCCTCTTCTGTACTACGGCGCCATTCAGCGGGGCGCGGTTTTGGAAAACGTCCTGGTTGACGGCGAGGGGAACGTTTGTTTCGAGGACAAAACCCTCACAAACAACGGCAGAGCCATCGTCCGCAAGGAGGATTTGGGGGCTTTCGCCGCGGACTCCGTCAATCTTCCTCCCCTTGACGAGCTGGACGAGCTCATAATGTTTTTCATGGTGCGCCGCACCACGGTTATGCCCATAGTGAGCCGCCTCACCCCCGAACAGGCGGCGGTGGCTTTCCTCCTCAGCGAGTCCGTGGACATCACCGGCGCCGACGCCAAGGAGATTCAGAAGGCCCACCACGGTCCCATGCTTTTGGGCGGCACCGGCAAGGACGCCAACATTTTCTGCGACATACTCCGCAAGCACAGCGACAAAATAAGCTGCTACATGCTGAACACCGGCGGAGTGGGCGAGATTGTGGAACACGGCCTGGACGGCACCAAAACCGTCCGCCGGAAAGCCGCCAGAATACCCATCGACGAAACCTCCGCCGTCATACGCTCCATAGCCAGAGGCGACGCGGAGTGGAGAGAGGACCCGGACAGGCTTTTGGAAACTCCCTCGAGAGTGGGGGGCATGGACATATCCCGCTACGACCTCTCCCGCTACTACGAGCAGGACATGAGGGACGCCCTCATAGCGGACATGCGCCGGGAACAGGCGATTTACGTGGGGAAGATAAAGGGACTTTCGGAAAAAATAAAGAAGGCCGCCGAATTTTGATGAACACAGTAAAACTTATCGATATAGACAGAATATCCTACGCCGAGGGGCTTAAGCTCCAGCACCGGCTCCACGACGAGTGCGCGGAGAACGACGAAAAGCAGTCGCTTGTGCTTCTGGAGCACAATCCGGTGCTCACCTGCGGCGTCAAGACCGGCGAGGGGAACGTGCTTGTTCCCCGATCGGTTTTGGACAAAGAGGGCGTGGAGATATTCGAGACGGACAGGGGCGGCGACGTGACATACCACGGCCCCGGCCAGTTGGTGGGCTATCCCATAGTGTCAATAAACCGTCTGGGCCTGGACGCCCACTCCTATCTGCGGACGCTGGAACAGAGCATCATCGACGTCCTCGCCGAGTTCGGCCTCAGGGGCGAGAGGAACGGCCTGGCCGGCGTGTGGGTGGGGGAGAAGAAACTCTGCTCCATCGGCGTCACCATCCGCAAGCGGGTCACCTACCACGGTTTCGGTCTCAACATCAACCCCAACATGAAGCATTTTTACCTTATAAATCCCTGCGGTCTGCGGTCGGAACAGCTTTCCTCCCTATACGAAATGACCGGGGAAAATCCTCCCATGGCGGAGATTAAGAAACTCTACGAAAAATCATTCGAGAAGAACTTCGGCGTTAAGCTCACAACCGATTAATGAAAGTTCCCCTTCGCAAAACAATCAACTTTCTGCTGATAGTTCTGCCCATGGCGGCCATGATAACGGCGGCGGTGCCCTACGTCAGACGTTCGGCGGACAAGGTCATAGACAACCTTCATGAAATCATATCTCATGAGGCGTCTGCCCGTTTGGGCTGCGACGCCAAGGTGGAGAAGGCGGTTGTTCGGAATATCGGCAGAGTGGCTCTCTACGACGTAACCGTCGCCGCCAAGGACAAATCGAACAAAAACAAAATGCGCTTCGGCCGCATCGACGTAAAGTACAACTGGCGGAACCTCATTAAAACCCGGAAGCTGTCGGAGCTTAAGATAACGGAAATAGACATTGTCCGCCCGGAGCTGGACATCGACAACGACGTTATGAAGATGTTCACTCTCCCGAAGTCCGAGAAGAGCGAGCCCTTCAAAGCCCCGGTGAAAGTTATCGACGGCGACATAAAGTTCTTCGACAAAGCCAAAAATACCCGCTTCGACCTCTCCGACGTGTACGCCACCCTTATGGGCACCGACGATGGCTGGTACTTCGACTTCAAGGCGAAAAACAACGACAGCAAGGTTGACGTGATCGCCCTTGAGGGCATAGCCTCCGCCGGAAAAACCTTCTCTCTGGACGGCCGGGCTTCCCTCAGAAACGCGGACTTGGTTTTCGCCAAAAACTACTTCAACATTCTCCCCACATTCAAACTCACCTCCGGCAGGAGCGACACATTCGTATCCGTCAGCGTCAAACCGGTGGGAAACAAACTCGTCTACGAATACGACTCCAATTCCTTTGTTCGGAACGGAACCTTGCGGCTTCCGGGCTTCAACGAAACCCTCTCCAAGGTTTCCGGCAACGTCTACGTGGGCAACGACATCACCCAAATGGACCTCACCGCCCACGGCTGCGACGGCGACCTGAAGGTGGTGGGCAACGTGGTAAACTTCAAAAAGCCCTCCTTCACCCTCAATGTGTCGTCCCCCTCAATCAACGTTCAAAAACTCATAAACGCGGCTCCCTTCGCCTCATCGTTCAAGGGCGCCAACTTCGTGGGCAGAGCCGCCGCCGCCGCTTCCGCCACCGGCACCTTGGACAATCCCGACGTCACCGTAACCATGAAGCTCCCGGCCCTCACATACGCCGGTTACGCTCTGGATAACATCCTCTTCGCCGGCAGATACGGGGACAAAATGTTCTCCGTCAACTCCGCTTCCTTCGACGCTTTGGGGGGCAAGTTCAGAGTGGGCGGCACCGTGCGCATGGCCGACATGGCCCTCGCCCTCAGCTGCAGAGTGGCGGGCGCGGACATATCGAGAATCAGAGCCGCCCGGGATTTCAAACCCTCCGGCCGGGTTGACGGCGACGTCGCCGTCACCGGAACCCTCGCGAGTCCCCGGGTGAAAGCCAACGTCTCCACCAAGGGCTTTTCCGCGGCGGGCTATACCTTCGGCAGATCCGTGGCCTCGGTGGACATATCCGAAAGCGGCGTGAAAATATCCGATTTCGAGACGGCGGACATATTCGGCGGCTACGCCAAGGCCGCGGGAACATACAAAAACGGCGTCTTCGATATGCGATTCGCCGCTCCCGGCGCCGACGTAGGCAGAGTGGGCTCCTTTTTCGGAGCCGGCGGTCTCACGGGCACCGCCTTCGTCAGCGGCACACTCACCGGCACCGCCGCGAACCCGAAAACAAACGCGGTGGCGGAGGTCCACGGCTTCGGAGCGGGAGACAACAAGATTGATTTCGCCCGAATTCCCTTCAGCACCTCCGGCAGAACCGTATCCTTTAACGACGCGGAGCTGGCGGTATTTCCCGCGGGCGCGGTGCTGAACGGCAGCGTCACTCCCTCCAAGGACGGAAAGGAAATCACCTACGAGGGCAAAGCCCGGCTTTCCCGACTGGACATCGCCACCCTCAACAAGAAACTTCAGACGAAACTTCCCGGCAACGGCGTTCTCTCCGGGGATTTCGACATATCCGGCACCTACCATCCGGGCACGGAGATTACCCTCGATACAATCATGAACTCCGACATGAAGCTCTCCGGCACCGTGGAGTTCGAGGACGCGGCCTTCTACGACTTCCCCTTGGATAAGGCTTCGGCGAAGGTGGAAATCGCGGACAGAAAACTCCGCATTTCCGACTGCGACGCCAAGTCCGCTCTGGCTTCCGTCAGCGTGTCCGGCATCGTGGACACCGCCGCGGACACATACGATATGGACTTCTCCCTGAAGGACTTCCACCTGAGCAGAATCCGCAAGTTCAGAGAGGAATACGCCTCGATTACCGGCAGTGTCAGCGGCTCCGGCAAAATAACCGGCACCTTCGACGAACCGGTCATAACCGCCAAGGCGGAATCCGCTGACCTGGTGCTCTCCCACCAGCGGTTCGAGAAAGCCCTTTTCGACATCGATCTGCAAGGCAACGATTTCCGCAACTTCGAGGTGTCCCTTATTGACGGAAAGAGTCTTCTCAGCTTCTCCGGCACTCATCTTGACATGGACAGCAAGACCGTGGAGTTGGCGGAGGGCGTCGCCGAGAATATCGACATGAAAAGCATTTGGGATATGTTCCGCTCCAGCCGCTTCGTGACCCCCAGCCGGAGACCGAGAAGGAGCGACTCGGAGAATCGGACCGAGGACGAAAACAGGAAAGCCCCCAGGTTCGCGGCGGCGAACAATCTCACCGTGGGCAGCGGCAAACTGGACGCGGACTTTAGGGTGTCCGGCAGTCTCAAGACCCCGGAAATATCCCTTGACGGCACCGTTAAGGACCTGACGGTGAACGGCAAGAGAATAGAAAACATCGACATCGACGCCGACGGCAGCGAGGGCACCGTGTTCCTGCGGTCTCTGAAGGTTTCCTCCGGCAATCTGGCGGCGGAAGCGGAAGGCCTGTTTGATCTGGACGGTTCCGGCACGGACCTGGCCCTGAGAGCCAAGGACGTGGACCTGCGGGAACTGGGCCGCTTCGTGAATATCGGCGACGTCTCCGGCACCGCCTCCTCGGAGCTTCGGATAACCGGCGATTTGACGGCTCCGGAGATTGCGGGCTTCCTTACCACGGAGAATCCGGCCTACGGCAGCGTGGCCTTCGACAGCTTTGATATAGGCTCCGTGGCCGTACGCGACAACCGGGTGGAGATATCCGACGTGTCGCTCACAAAGGGCGGCTGTCTTGTCACCGCCGACGGCTACGTGCCCTGGGATTGGAAGAAGTTCCGGGTGCCCAAAGAGGATTCGCTGGCCTTCACCGTGACGGCGGAGGATAAGGGCTTCGATATGATTTCCGCATTCGTGAAGGACATCGACAAAGAAAAAACAAAGGGCGACCTGACGGCGTTCATCAACGTTTTGGGCACATTGTCGGAGCCGGAACTTACCGGCAAACTCACCGTCACCGAGGGTACTCTGGGACTCCACACCTTCGACAACCTCTTCACAAGCATCAACGCGGACATCAATCTGAGCGGCAACTCCCTCACCGTCGACAACCTTACCGCTTCCTCCGACCTGGGCGGCACTCTGTACGTCAAAAAGGGCGGCAAAGTGACTCTCGGCAGAAACAGCGAAAGCATAGACATGGAAGTGGTGGCGGAGAAGCTGGCTCTTAAGGAGCGGAACGCTTTCGGCCTCGGGGAGACCGCGGAGACGGTTCTCGACGCGGACGTGACTCTCACCGGCGACAAACTGAAAAACATGCTCATCGCCGACGCGAAAGAGGGGGAGAGCGGCATAAAGATAGGCAGAACCGTGGTGTCCGTTCTCAAATCCAAGACGGCGGCGGCGGCGGAGACCGTGGCTGCGGAACCGGAGAAGAAGAAGTCGGCGATAAACTTCGATCCGGAGTTCGCTCTCCACGCGGAGTCCGGCGGCGACCTCATTCTGGCCCAGCCCATGTTTACGGTTATGGCCGGGGGAAAGGGCGTCATCGACGGATCCCTTTCGGACATGACCGCCGACAGTATGCTCAGCGTGAGCAAAGGCACCATCAAAGTCGCCGGAAACCGGCTTAAGATTACTCCCGGCGGCAATATAAAAGCCATGTACACGTCGGGAAAACCGGCGGAGGTTCGCCTGGATTTGCAGGCCACGGCCAACGCACGCATCGCCAACGCCTTCGGCAGACGGGAGTTATACAAGATTATCGTGGACGTGGACGGGGCTTTGGACAATTTGAACATCCGCACCACCAGCTCGCCTCCCGGTCTCAGCAGAGAGCAGATGCTGGCGGCCATGGGCCACGTGGAAGGGATGCTTGCGGGGTCGAACAATATGTTCGAGAACGACATTACCGACGCTTTCAAATCCGTGGGCGCTTCCATGCTCTTTATGCCCATCGAGGATTTGTTCATAGACAAACTGGGCTTCGACGATTTCTATCTGGACTACGGCACCGCCAAGGACATGAGCCTCTACGTTTCCAAACGGCTCTTCGGAAATTATTTCCTGTCCTACTATCAGCAGTTCTCCGGCAACGTCGTCGGCACCGACAACACCATGAAACTGGAGCTACAGTACAGATTTAAGGACAGATATACCGTGGGTATCGGCACCGACGACCAACACGCCTTCAGAATTACCGCCGATTGGACCTATTTGTTCGATTAATTTGCTTAAAAGGTTGCTTATATTTCGGAAAAAAGGTATAATTAATATGTATGAGTATATAACCGTCCCAAGGAGGATTGTATAAGAATGAGATTCGGTAAAATCGCGGGACTTGCCGCGGCAATGTTGCTTGTGAGCGCCGTCGCGCTGTTCGCTCAGGCGGGTACCATTTCCGCCATCGAGATAAGCGGAAACAAAAACATCAACAGCGACACCATTATGAACACCCTGGGGGTTAAGGTGGGCGACGACGCCACCGACGCCAACATCGACAAGGGCAGAGACTCCATTATGGCTCTGGGATATTTCAGCGTCGTGACCATCCACAGAGACAGAACGGACGCCGGAACCAAAGTTACCTACGAGGTTACGGAATACAGCAAAATCAACGACATCAAGATTGAGGGCAGCGACCCGGTTGCGCCGGAATCCCTCCTTGAGGTAATGCGCACCAAGCCCGGTCAGGTTTTGAACGACACAACCCTGAACCGGGACATCGAGGCCATCCAGACATACTACGGCGACGCGGGCTATATCGCCTACGTCACCGAGGACATCGCCGTGGACCCGGATACCGGCGTTCTCACCGTTCCCATCCTCGTTCACAAGGTGGAGTCCGTGGAGTTTACGGGCCTTAAGAAGACGAAAGAGTACGTTCTCACCAGAGAAATGAAAACGAAACCCGGCAAGGTTTTCAACGTAAAGACCCTCCGGGAAGATATTATCGAGATTTACAATCTGGACCTCTTTGAGGACATCCAGCAGTACCGGATTTCCCCGGGCGTTGATCCCGGCACCGTGAAGATTGTGATTCCGGTGGTGGAAAAGAAGACGGGCCGCGTGTCTTTCGGTTTGGGTTACTCCTCCAAGCAGCGTCTCATCGGTCAGGTCAGCGTTTCGGAAACCAACTTCCGGGGCAGAGGCGAGGGCCTCAACCTCCTCTTCGAGCAGGGTACCACCCAGGCCGTGGGCGGACGCTACAGCTACGAGCTGGGCTTCTTCGAGCCCTGGATCGACAAGAAGGAAACCTCCCTCAACATCAACCTCTACAACAAGATAAGATACAGATTCTCCTCCGGTGTTTTCAGCAGCAACACCAAGAACAAAGACGACTTCTACAACGAACGCCGCAAGGGCGCGGACGTTACTTTGGGCAGACCCATAAGCGACAAGTCCGACATCTACCTCACCGCCAGAGCGGAAAACGTTGAGACCAACCCGCAGCTGCTCAGTCTCAACCTGGACAACAACCTCCTCACCATCGCTCAGGAAGGCGACGTTTACAGCGGCACCTTGAAATACGTGAGAAACACCAGAGACATCGACATCGACCCGGCGGCGGGTTCCTACGCTTCCTACGCCGTTGAGGTGGGCCACGGCGACACCACCAGATACAAACTGGTTCCCGGCCTCGACGCCGGCGGCAATCCCACCAACCTCGTAGTTCCCAGCCCCCTTGAGGGCATGTACGAGAAGTTCACCGTGGATTACAGACGCTACTTCAGCAAGGGCGGCGCCAAGACCGCGGTTAACGATAAGAGAACCACCTTTGCCGTGAGACTGCGGGCCGGTATTTCCGGCGGCGACATCCCCTTCTTCGAGCAGTTCTTTGTGGGCGGCGGCGAAAGCCTCCGGGGTTACAAGGAAGACCGGTTCTGGGGCGACAAGATGGCGGTTGCCAGTCTCGAGTTCAGAAAGCCCTTGGCTCAGTCCGTTGTGGGCGTAATCTTCTGCGACTACGGCTCCGCCTGGGGCGGCGATCCTTGGTACACCGTCGCTTCCTTCCCTCAGTCCAACGGATTTAAGGGACACTTCGGCGCGGGCCTGGGTCTTCGCATCAACACACCCATCGGCAATTTGCGTCTCGACTACGGCCACGGCAGTGAGGGCGGAAGAACTCACTTCAGCATAGGCCACGCATTCTGAAAGGAAACACACAATGAAAACAACCAAATTCATCATCGCTTCTCTGCTCCTCATGTTGGCGGCGGCGTCCTCCTTCGCTCAGGACGCTTCCAAGGTGGGAGTTATCGACAGCGCCAAGGTCATCGCCGAGGCCCCTCGGTTTAAGCAGTATCAGGAAGAGGTTGAGGCTCTTTATAAGGACCTGTCCCTGAAGCTGGATGTCCGCAGTCAGAACCTCATGCTCACCGACGCGGAAGTAAAAGAACTCATCGACCTTAAGGCCAAGGCCGAGCCCACCGACGCGGAAAAGGCCAGAATGGCCGAGCTCACCCAGATCGAAAACGGCAGAGACGCCGAACTGAAGGAACTTCAGAGCACCGCCGAACTCAAAGATGACAAGAAGGCCCGGTTGAAAGAGCTTCAGGACATCGAACAGCAGTCCAAGGATACCGGCAAGGCGCTGGCCGAGGATTACGAAAACCAGCTCCGCACCAAGCAGAACGACATTCAGGCTCAGGTGGAAAAGGACATGGTTGAGGCCGCCACCAAGATTGCCGGCGAGAAGGGACTCACCCTTATTCTTCTGAAGAACTCCGTCGTTTTCGGCGGCGTGGACATCACCGAAGATATGATAAAGGCTCTGGACAGAAAGAGCTGATAAAAAAGGATCGGCGTCCGTTATGCGAATGGCGATACCCGGAATACTTATATTACTGCTACTCCTCGGCGTCGGACTCTATTTGAGGGACACGGTTCTCAAGGAACAGCCCCTGCCGGAGTCCGCGCCCGAGGTTGTGTACGTTAATATGGATAAACTTGCGGCGCAGGCGCCTCAAAACGCTTACGCCGCCGTGTCGCATAAAAACACCCTGCGGCACAGAGAGTTTATTTCCGAAATCGCCCGCAGGAACCAAAACATGCCCGTGCCCGGAATAAGCGGTTACAAAGTCCCGGTGCCGGACTACGGCAAACTGCGGAAAGTGTTCGCCGAGGACGAGAAAGACCGAATCCGTCAGGCTCTGGGCGAGCTGGCGGACAGGCGGGAAGCGGCGTTGGAGCTGCGCTGTACCGATCTTCGCACCGTGCTCATGCGGAATCAGCGGAACCGGGCGGAGTCGGAAATTTTCACCATTCGGCAGGACACCGCGGAACGGCTGCGGCAAATCGCGGACAGCTACACCGCCGCCCAGATTAACGCCGAGATGAAGCTGGCTTCCGTTTCCCTTCGGAAAAACGATTTGGACGACCCGAATCTGCCGGAGCGGATAGAGTTTTACAAAGCGGAACTTGAGCGGATAAAGAAAGAAAGAGACGCGGCCCTTGCCGCCGCGGAAACGGATATGGAGGAGAAGGTCAGAGATTCTTTCAACGCCCTCATGGCGGAGGTTGACTCCGACGTTTCGGAATACGAAAGGGCGGAATTGGCGGAGATTCTCCGGTCCAACCGGGAGGCCGAAGAGATAATGACTTCGGAAATCCACAAATTGGCGGACCCGAAGAGTTTCGGCATTTCATTGGGCGAGATAGAAAAGCTCCCCATGTACCGTCCCGCGGTCTCGACGGCGAAGATAAACGACACCACCGACGAGATACGGGCCCGGATAAGAAGAGATTTGGAACGAGCCGTAAAAATCAGAGCGGCGAAGGAAAACCTGACGGTGACCTTCGACAAATCGAAATCAGACAAAGACTACACGAAGCATTTCGCGGAGGAAATATTCAAACCTCTCGTTGATGCCCCGCGGAGCGATACATGAAAATATCCGTAAAAGAACTGGCCGAAATAATAGGCGGAGAGGTCATCGGCGACGGCAGCCTTCTTATCGAGGGGCTTGCCGGAGTGGAGGATGCCCGGGAAGGAACCGCCGTTTTCGCCGAGAACGAAAAATACCTGACCCTGGCGGCGGGTTCCGACGCGTCCTGCGTCATACTGCCCGAAAGTCTGGCGAAGGACTGCGGCAAAACACTCATAGCGGTGAAGAACATGGTTCTCGCCAACGCCGCGGCTCTTAAACGCTTCGATAAGCCCTCGCGAGACCCCAAGGCGGGGATTCATCCCACCGCCGTAATCGAGGAGGGGGCGAAGCTGGGCGAGAACGTGGCCGTGGGCGCCCGGTGCTTCATAGCCGCCGACGCGGTAATCGGCAACAACTGCGTTCTCTACCCCGGAGTCTACGCGGGACCCCGCAGCGTTGTGGGAGATGACTGCGTTCTGCACCCGAATGTTGTTTTGTACGGCGATTTGACCCTGGGCGACAGAGTGGTCATTCACGGCGGCGCCGTCATAGGCGCCGACGGATTCGGCTACGGCGCCGGACCGGAGGGCCCGGTTAAACTGCCCCACATCGGCACGGTCGAGATAGGAAACGACGCCGAAATCGGCGCCAACTCCACCGTAGACCGGGGCAAGATGGGAGCCACCGTCATCGGTCACCACACCAAGATAGACAACCTGGTTCATATCGCCCACAACTGCAAAATAGGCAACTACTGCCTCGTGGCGGCCCAAACCGGAGTGGCCGGAAGTTCGGTCCTGGAGAACGGAGTGACGCTGGCCGCCCAGGTTGGTATAGCCGACCACGTAAGAATCGGCGCCGGGGCCGTAATGGCCGCCAGAAGCGCCACCGTAAGCGATATTGAGGCTAAGACGGTTATGCTTGGCTATCCTCCCAATCCCATTCGGGAAGAACAGAGGATAAGGGCCTTCGTAAAGCGTCTGCCTCAGACAATGGAACGAATACGCGCCATGGAAAAAGAATTGGCGGCGATAAAGGAAAAGGAATCCGAGGATTGAACGGCAATCTCCAGAAGACTCTCTCTCGGGAAATAATCACCGAGGGCATCGGCCTCCACAGCGGACAGAAAACCTCGGTGCGGATAATGCCCGCGCCGGAAGATACCGGAATAGTGTTCCTCGACGGGGACACGCCCGTTCACGCCGCGGCGGAGAACGTAAGCGACACCCGCAGGGGAACAACTCTCTCCGAAAACGGCTCCACCGTGCGCACCATCGAACACCTTATGGCGGCCCTCGCCGGATGCGGGGTGGACAACGCCTTCGCGGAGGTTATGGGCCCCGAGATTCCCATTAACGACGGCAGCGCGAAGAAGTTCGCGGAGGACATATCCGCGGCGGTGGTGTGTCAGTCAAAGCCCAAGGATATAAGGACTCTGACGGAGCCCCTTTATGTGGTTGACGGCTCATCCCTTATTATCGCGCTCCCTTCGGACACCCTTTCCTTTACCTATGTTCTGGATTACGACCATCCCATGATAGGCAAGCAGCTCAGCCGCTTCGCCCCGAGGGAAGACGACTTTTTGACGGAGCTGGCCCCGGCGAGGACCTTCTGTCTCTACGAAGAGGTGGCTGTGCTCCTTGAGAGACATCTGGCGCTTGGCGGCAGTCTCGACAACGCCATTGTTATATGGCGGGACAAAATGAGCGCCGAATTGCGCTATCCCAACGAGCTTGCCCGGCACAAGGTGCTGGATATGCTCGGCGACTTTTCACTCTGCGGAAACTTCACCGCGGAGATTATATCCGTTAAGGCGGGCCACACCCAAAACGCGGCGATGACCCGAAAAATCAGCGCGGCTCTGCGCCGCGGTTCGGAGGCATAATAAAAAATGATGGATGTTGAACAGATTCGCGGGGTTCTTCCCCACAGATATCCTTTCCTTTTGGTTGACAAGATTCTGGAAGTTGTTCCGGGAAAGAGCGCCAAAGGCTACAAAAACGTAACGATTAACGAGGAGTTCTTCCAAGGACACTTCCCCGGCCACGCGGTTATGCCCGGAGTCCTTATTCTGGAGTCCATGGCCCAGGTGGCGGGAGTTCTCCTTCTCTCCTGCACCGGCAACAGCGGCAAGCTGGCTCTTTTCGCCGGTATGGAAAAAGTAAGATTCAGAAATCCGGTTTTGCCCGGCGACGTTTTGACCACGGAAGTGGAGGTTACATGCATCCGGGGTTCCATGGCCAAAGTGAAGGCCGTCAGCACCGTCGGCGACAAAACCGCGGCGGAAGGTGAGTTCACCTTCGTTTTGGCGGAGAAGTAATTATGAGCGAAAACAAAACCGTAATTCACCCCACGGCGATTTTGGATCCCTCCGTCGAACTGGGCGAGGGCGTCTATATCGGCCCCTACTGCGTAATAGGCGAGAACGTTAAGATCGGCGACGGCTGCGTTCTCGAATCCCACGTAACAATAAAGTGCAACACGGAGCTGGGCAAGAACAACAAACTCTCTCCCTGCGTGGCTCTGGGAGGCGATCCCCAGGACTACGGCTACAGCGGCGAGCCCACCTTCGTTAAGATAGGCGACAACAACATCCTGCGGGAGTTCGTCACCGTCCACAGAGCCAGCGGCGAGGGCAAAACCACCCTTGTGGGCAGCAACAGCATGATTATGGCATATTCCCATGTGGCCCATAACTGTGTCATCGGCGACTTCGTCACCATAGCCAATTACGCCGGTCTCTGCGGCCACGTCCACATCGAGGACAAGGCCGTCATCGGCGGCCTCAGCGGCATCCACCAGAACGCCACCGTGGGCACCATGGCCATGATCGGCGGCTGCGCCAGAGTAAACGTGGACGTTCCGCCTTATTCCAAGGTGGGCGGCAGTCCCCTTGAGGTTCACGGCGCCAACGTCATCGCCATGCGCAGACACGGCGTGTCTCCCGAGGCTCGAAAAGAGGTTAAGGAGACCATCGAGGAAGTGTTCTGCATGCGCAAGTCAAGAGACGCGGCGCTGGCGGAGATTGAGGCCAAGGGCTTCGGTTCCCCCGAATACCTCCACCTTGTGGATTTCATCAAAAAAATGAGAGCGGGCGACAACGGCCGTCAGAGATAATATGGCTCCCAAAGTCGTTCTCTCCGCCGGAGAAACTTCCGGGGATATAAACGGCGCCGCTTTGGCGCGGGAACTTAAAAAAATCATACCCGGCGTCTCTTTTAAGGGCGCCGGGGGATTTGCCATGAAAGAGGCGGGGGTTGACCTGTTGGTCCTTACCGAAGGTCTCAGCACCATCGGCGTGGCGGAGGCTCTGAAGATTCTCCCCAAAACTCTTCGGCTCTATTATAAAATGCGGCGGCATCTGTCGGAGGAGACTCCCGACCTGTTCGTTCCCATAGACGCGGGCGCCTTTAACGTACGCCTTGCCCGTCTGGCGAAAGAAAAGGGCGCGAAGGTCATATATTACTTCCCGCCGTCCTCCTGGCGGAAACACCTGAAAAATCCGGCAATGTTGGCGCCGGTTGTGGACCATGTGATAACTCCTTTCCCCTGGTCGAGAGACATTCTCCGGAGCGGCGGCATCGACGCCCACTTCTTGGGTCATCCCCTTTTGGATGTGGCGGTGCCCACCCTGACACGAAGCGAGTTTAAGCGCAAATACGGCTTCGACGAGTCGAAGAAACTTGTGGGTATTCTCCCGGGAAGCAGGGGTCACGAGATAAAGTGCCACACCGGGGAAATGCTGAAGGCGGCGGAGATTGTGAACCGGGAAGTGCCCGCGGAGTTCGTTGTTTGTCTCGGCTCAAAGGGAAACTTGGCGGAGACGGAAGTCGCGAAGTTCCGGAAAAACCACCCGGACCTTGTCGTGAAGTGCCTGCGGGGCGAGACCTACAACGCCATGGCGGCGAGCGACTACCTTTTCGCCTGTTCCGGCACGGCCACCTTGGAAGCGGCCGTAATAGGCACTCCCATGGTGATTGTCTACGGCGGCACCGCGGTGATGTTTATCGAACGGGTGTTCCGCCCGGGAGCCGTGGAACGGTTTGTGGGCATGCCCAATATCGTGGCCGACAGAATGATTTGTCCGGAGCTTCTGGGCAGGGACGTTACGGCGGAGAATATGGCCGACCGCTGTCTGGAGCTTTTCCGAAACAAAGACGGATACGAGGAAACGAAGGAGGCCTTAAGGGGCGTCCGGGCGGTGCTGGGTGAACCCGGCGCTGTGCGTCGAAGCGCGGAACTCATTGCCGAGCTCGGCGGCTTTAAGGTAAGTAATTAAGTGGATTATAATCTCAATATGAAGCGGCTGGCGAAATACGTCTTCCGCTACAAATCGAATCTCATAGCGGCGGGTCTCTTCGGTCTGCTTATGGCTTTCTGCAATCTGGTGATAGCGGCCATGACCGGTATGTTCGTGGGCGTGTCCACGGGCAAGTCTTTCAGCGAGATCGGTCTTGTTAAGACCCTCACGGATTTCCACCTTCTCCCCGCCAATCTCAGCATCAGCCCCGACAAGCTGACGGTGGTGGTGGCGGCAATGCTTTTCCTCATCGCCATTCCCCGCAGTTTATGCATGTATTTCAACAACTACCTCATCGCGGCCGTCACCGGCAAAATAGGCGCCGACGTCCGCTTCGACATGTACTCCCACATCCACTCCCTCCCTCTGAAGTTCTTCCACAAGAGCCGAATCGGCGACATGCTCTCCCGCATGAACAACGACGTGGGCCTCATCCAGAACGCCGGAAACATCGTTATGATGGCCATCGACGGACCTCTGATGATTATTTTGGGTCTGGGCCGTATGTTCATGATTTGCTGGCAGCTGTCTCTGCTCACCATCGTGGTTATCCCCCTAATGGCCGGAGGCATCGGCAAGCTGGCCCGGAGAATACGAACCTCCACCACCGTAAGCCAGGTGAAACTGGCGGACGTGAGCTCCACCCTTGAGGAGTCCATCAGGGGCATCAGAATCATCAAGGGCTTCGGTATGGAGAAGCACGAGATTTCCCGCTTCGGAAAGGTGAACAAGAAGAGCCTTGCGGCAACACTTTGGGCGGCCAAGAAGGCCTCCGTGGTTGCCCCCATGACGGA
The DNA here is from genome assembly GCA_017958015.1 of Abditibacteriota bacterium. GTDB lineage: Bacteria > Armatimonadota > UBA5829 > UBA5829 > UBA5829 > RGIG10368. The sequence continues at coordinate 23,869 of JAGDDM010000032.1, forward strand.
GTTTATGGGCAGCGCCTCCGTGGCGGCTCTCATGCTGGTGGGGGGTAAACTCATGGTAAACGGCGTCTTTTCCTTCGACGTCCTGGCGGAGTTCATCACCCTGGCTTTCATGGTTTCGAGCGCCTTCCGCAACCTGGCCCGCCTCAATGTTCAGTATCAGCAGACAATGGCCGGCGCCGACAGAATTTTCGACCTTTTGGACACGAAATCCGACATGTACGACAAACCGGACGCCAAGGTTCTCACGGACATGAATGCGGAGATAGAGTTCAAAGATGTGTCTTTCAGCTACAACCCCGGCGAACCGGTGCTGACGGATATTTCCTTTAAGATTAACCCCGGCGAGATTTTGGCCATCGTGGGACCCAGCGGCGCGGGCAAATCCACTATTGCCGACCTCATCGCCAGATTTTACGACGTGTCCGAGGGCTCCGTCACCGTTGACGGCAACGATTTGCGGGACGTGACAATGGCAAGTCTGCGCAAATACATGGCCATAGTGCCCCAGGAGACCATTCTCTTCAGCGGAACAATCGCGGAGAACATCTCCTACTCGCGGCCCGACGCCACGAGAGAAGAGATTATCGCCTCGGCCAAGGACGCCAACGCCCACGAGTTCATTTCCGAGTTCCCCATGGGCTACGACACCGTTCTGGGCGAGGGCGGCGTGGGGCTCTCCGGCGGTCAGCGGCAGCGAATCGCCATCGCCAGAGCCTTGCTGCGGAATCCGCGGATTCTCATTTTGGACGAGGCCACATCCGCCTTGGACGCCGCCAGCGAAGGCGTGGTTCAGGACGCTCTGGACAGACTTATGCGGGGCAGAACCACGGTTGTAATCGCCCACAGACTCTCCACCGTCACCGGCGCGGACAGAATACTTGTGCTGGACAGAGGCGAGATCGCGGAGCAGGGCTCCTTCGAGGATTTGGTGAAGGCGGAGGGCGTGTTCTCCGCTTTGTACAAGACACAGTTTAAGGTACGGGATAATGAGCAGCAGTAATAACAATCTATCACTTTCATATAAAATCGCGTGCCGGTTGCTGGCGACCATGTCGAAACTTCTCGGCGCTTCCGCTCGGATTACCGTTGTGGGCGATGAGTATATGCCCGCCTCCGGTCAGAACGAAAAGGGCGGCATGGTTCTTCTGTGGCACGCCACCACGGTTTTGCCCATTTACCGTTATCGCAACAGGGGCTACATGGGGATTATCTCCGAGTCCAAGGACGGCGAATTGCAAAACAGCGTAATGCTTGCCAGAGGTTACAGAACCATCCGGGGCTCCACCGGCAACGACAAGCACGGAGCAAGGGCGTTGCTCACCTCCATAAGGGTTCTCAAAGACGGCGCCTTTATGGCCATTACTCCCGACGGCCCCAAGGGTCCGGTGAAGAAAGTTCAGCCCGGCGTGGTGCGGATGATTAAAAAATCCGACTGCTTCTTTGTGCCCATGGGCGTGGCCTACGACAGATGCTGGCGACTCAAGTCTTGGGACAGCCACATGGTTCCCAAACCCTTCTGCAAGGCGGTTATATACGTCACCGAGCCCACCCGTATCCCCGAGGATATGGACGAGGAGCAGGCGGCGGTCTTTATCGAAAACCGCATCAACGACGCCGAGAAAAAGGCGTGGGAGGTTATAAGCAAGTGAAATTCTTCTTCTATAACCTCATCTCCCTGCTGCTGCTTCCCTTCATACTGATATACTTCATCTGCAGAATGTTCAGCAGGAAGCGGAACCCGGCGGCTTGGCCCAACCAGTTGGGATTCACGAAAATAACCGCCAAGGACCCCAAGGTGTGGATTCACGCCGTAAGCGTGGGCGAGTCCGTGGCGGGGGCGTCCATGGTGTCTGCTCTCAAAAAGATTTCAAAGGTGTCCGTTGTCTTTTCCACCACCACCAAAAACGGCCAGGACATGGCCAAGAAGACGGTGAAAGACGCGAGTGACTTTATCTATTTTCCCATTGACTACTTCCTCTGTGTGTGGCAGGCTCTGCTGCGTGTACGGCCCGCGGCCTTTGCCTGCGTGGACACGGAAATCTGGCCCAACTTCTTCACCGTGGCCCATATGATGGGTGTAAAGGTGGCCATGATTAACGGCACCATATCCGACCGCACTTGGCGGGGCGCCAGAATTGTCCCCTGGGTGTACCGCATGGCTCTGGAAAACGCGGATCTTCTCTGCATGCAGTCCTACAACGACGCCCGGAGAGTCATCGCCCTGGGTGCCGGACCGGAGCGGGTTTTCGTTACCGGCAACCTGAAGGCGGACCAGTTTACGGAGCATGTGAGCCCCGAGGAGCTGGCGGAACTTCGTCGGAACTTCGGCGTGAAAGCCGGACAGAAAGTGTTCGTTGCCGGCAGCACCAACCCCGGCGAGGATCAGCCGGTGGTGGAGGCTTTCGTGGCCGCCCGGAAAGTTTTCCCGGACATGAAGCTCATCATCGCCCCCCGGCAGATTAACAGAGCCGACGAGATCGAGGCCATAGCGGCGGATTTCGGCTTTACCTGCGGCAGACGGAGCGACGGCACCGCGGCTGATGAGGCCAGAGACATCGCCGTTTTGGACACCTTCGGCGAGCTTGCCAGAGTTTACGAACTCTGCGACATAAGTTTTGTGGGCGGCAGTCTCATTCCCAAGGGCTGCCACAGCATTCTCCAGCCCATATCATTGGGGAAGGGCGTGTTCTTCGGACCCTACACCTTCAAGGCCAAGGCTCTTGTCACCCAGGCCAAGCGCTTCGGCGCCGGCTTCGAGGTATCCGGAGGCAGCCAGCTGGGCGAAAAACTCATCGCCTTTCTCTCCGACCCCAAAAAGATGGCGTCCATCAAAAAGGGCTGCGAGGATATGATGGAAGAAAATATCGGCGCCGCCGACCGCACCGCCGCCAAGTTCGCGGAACTGCTGCCGAAGGAGGAAAATAAATGATTCTTCGGTATCTGGAAAAAGTGGTGTGCGGCGAGGAGATGAACTTCGGCTCCAAGGTTGTCCGGGCTCTGCTGCTTCCCTTTTCCTGGCTCTACCTCGGGGGACTCGGGTTCTACCTGAAACTTTACGACTGGGGCCTGAAGAAGCGGACGAGGCTGGGCGTTCCGGTTATCTGTGTGGGCAATATCACCTTCGGCGGCACCGGCAAGACTCCTTTCGTGCGGATGCTCTGCGAGTTTCTGCAAAAGAACGGCGTGCGGCCCGTGGTGCTCACCAGAGGCCACGGCGTGAAGCACGAGGGCACCATCATCGTCTCCGACTACGAAAACGTGCTTGCCAACGCGGGACAGGCCGGCGACGAGCCCTATCTCCTGGCCAAGTCTTTGCCGGGGGTTCCGATTTTGGTTGACAGGGACAGACGGCGCAGCGGCGCCTGGGCCTGCGAGAACCTGAAGCCGGACGTGATTGTCCTGGATGACGGCATGCAGTATTGGCAGTTGGAGAAGGACGTGACCGTGGTTATTATGGACGCGGTTCGGCCCTTCGGCAGCGGCTATGTTATGCCCGCCGGCGACATGCGGGAGAGCGAAAAGAGCCTCGAGCGGGCGGACCTTATGGTTTTCAGCCACTGCGAAAGCGTCACCAACGACTACCTTATCGACCTTGCGAAGCGTCTCAACAAGTATGTCGACTACGACAACATGTTCTGCGCCTCCCACATTCCCGTGAAGCTCACCGGCGAGGAGGGGGAGACGGATCTTTCGTTCCTTAGGGACAAGGACGTCACCGCTTTCTGCGGCATCGGCAATCCCAACTCTTTCTTTGACACGCTGGAGCGGTTGGGCGCCCGGGTCTGCGGACGCATAATCTTCTCCGACCACATGGACTACACCGAGGCGGATATGGCGGATGTGGAGCATATCGCCGCCGGTCGGATTGTGGTCACCACGGAAAAGGACGCGGCGAAACTGGAAGATATGTACGTGCCGAATCTGTACGTTTTGGATATTGAGTTCGATTTGGAGGACGAGGAGCGGTTCGAGGACCGACTCAAGAAACATTTGGTGGGCTGAGATGAGAATCGGAAAAAAGTTTGTGCAAAGCGCCGGGACATTTCTCTTTACCCGCTTCGCGAATTCGTTGCCGAAGAAGTCGGCGGAGCAAATAGACGCCATGGGCAGACGCTACGGCAATTTGCTTTTTAAGTGGGTTAAGAGCCGCAGAAAGTCCGCGTTGGAGAACCTGCGCACCGCTTTCGGGGACACGAAAACCGAGGCGGAGATTGAAAAAATAGCCCGGGAATCCTTTGTGAGCATCACCTCTTCCATGCTTGACTTTTGCTGGGCGAGAGACAAGTCCGACGAGGAAATAGACCGCATGGTTGAGGCGGAGAACATGGAAGTTTTCGACAGAGTTCTCGCCGACGGCAAGGGCTTTTTGCTCCTTACCGCCCACTACGGCAACTGGGAAATGATGGCTCGGAAGATCGTGGCCCGGGGCTACAAACTGAGCGTTATCGCCCGGAACGCCGAGGACAAAAACATGCGGGTCGCGGTGAACGGCATCAGAGAGAACAGCGGCTATCACGTGTTCCCCAAGAACGAATCCATGTCCGGCCCGGTGAAAGCGCTCCGGCGGAACGAGGTTCTGGGAATACTTCCGGACCAAAATACCATCGACGGCGTGTTCGTGAACTTCTTCGGCAAGCGGGCGAAAACCGCCACCGGCCCCGCCGTCTTTCACCTTAAGTTCGGCGCTCCCATCGTGCCCTGTTTCACCGTGAAAACCGGTCCCGGTAAGTACAAAATGATGTGCGGGGAGCCGCTGAAGTACACTCCCTGCGGCGACTACGACAAGGACGTGCGCGACCTCACCCAGCTGGCCAACGACGCTCTGGAACACCAAATCCGCCTTATGCACCAGCATTGGCTGTGGATGCACAAAAGGTGGAAAACACAGGATTAAAAAACAAGGCTCATCGAAAGATGAGCCTTGTTTTTTTAGGGCATAAGAAAAAGCCGCGGTAATCGCGATACT
>JAGDDM010000222.1 GCA_017958015.1 Abditibacteriota bacterium
AAGATGAACCCGTCCCGGGTCATCCTCGCCTCGCCCTCCACCTCCCTGAACGGCTTCTTTATGTGATTCTTCTTCTTCGAGAAGCTCTCTTTCCTGTTCCTTTTATTCCGTTTCATATATTATTGTCTCTTTTGTCACAGCCGCCGTCTCTCTGTCGTTTCGGCCACCTTTTTTGTCATACCGAGGCCTCTCTGTCATTGGCGCCGCCTCTTTTGTCATTTCGACCGTCCCTCTCTGTCATTGGCGCCGCCTCTTTTGTCATTTCGACCGAGCGTCAACGAGCGGAGAAATCTCCCCCCTCAGGAACGCCGCCATCGCCCTAACCGCTTTGCCGCGGTGGGAGATGGCGTTCTTGTGCTCCTCGGTGATTTCGGCGGAGGTCAGCCCGTCGCACCCGTCGGGGAGGAACACGGGGTCGTAGCCGAACCCTCCCTTGCCCGAGCGCTTCAGAGCGATCTGTCCCTCCATAATGCCTTCGAAGAAATGGCGGACGCCGCCGAGGATGACCGTGATGCAAGTACGGAAGCGCGCCCGGCGTGTAGCGTGGGGCGTCTTGAGCCCCATCGCCCGCATTATCGAGGCCTCGTACTGTCTGCGGGCCATCTCAGCGAGAAGTTTGTCCATGTTGCGGTCCGGGTTCGCCGGCTCCCCGGCGTAGCGGGCGGTCTTCACGCCCGGCGCCCCGCCGAGTATCTCCACCTCCAGCCCGGTGTCGTCCGCAAAGCAGTCGCATCCCGTCTTGTTGTAGATATACTCCGCCTTCTGCACCGAATTGGCATACACCGTATTCCCCGTCTCGGGGATCTCTTCGCTCACCCCCGCTTCCGCCGCCGACACTATCTCAAACTCATCCCCCACCACCTCGGCGACTTCCCTTATCTTATTTTTATTAGCTGTCGCAAATACTATTTTCATAATCAATCAATTTCCGCCCGCAAAGGTACGAAAAAAAACCTTGGTCCGGTTAAGGACCAAAGTTTTATAAAGGGGTTAAACAAACGGATGGTTATATGTCTCGCCCGTCCGCTTACTTAAGGATCGGGCGGATGGCCAGGCCGTTGCAGCGGGCCCAGGAGGAAATCACCGGATCGCTGCTGTTGTTGATACCGAGGATCTTTGCCTTGGTGTAGTCGCTCTGGTCAACGGTGGCGCTCCAATAGGCAAGAGTGTTGCGCTGTGCGCCGTCGAAGGCATTTTCAATCACATTGGCATAGGGGAGGATGATGAAGTCGTTGGTGTGTCCAGGCTTCTTGCTGATGAACTTCAGAGCGATAATCCTGGAGTTGTCATCGTTGTAGATCTTGCTGACCAGGGAGTTGTCTATAAGTTCCTGGAAGTCGGCGGCTATCGGAGTCTTCCAGACAGCAGAGGAGTTGGCTCCCGAAAAAGTGGCTATCACGGCGTCATCGGTGGAGTCAAGGTTGACGGGTGAGGTGTACTTGGTGTAAGCAGAGCCGTTCCACCACTTGTTCCTCTGGTTTTCGTCGGAGGGGTTGAGGCTATAGTTCTGCTTTTCGGCGGTCTCGCCCCAGGCGATGTGCCAGCCATGGTCGTTCTCGTCCATTGCGCCGAGATTGGCGGAGGCCCACTTAACGCTGAGGCCGAGATCGACGGCCTTGGGAAGTATAGGTGTCGTCACATGAATTTCCGGCAGGGTCGGATCGCCATCCTTCCTATTTGTGACCGTGCAAGTTATCTCAGGGGAATGGCCGTTGATAAGGCCCGTGACGGTGACGGTCTTCTGGTCGGCACCTTCGATAAGTACTTCCTCCGGATTGGATGCAGACCAACTAATATTTGGCGTTGCATTTTCAGGGGTCAGGACAATGGAAAGTTGGACAGGCTCGCCCTGGGTCAGCACCAGACTGGAGATGTTGCCTTCGATTCGGACATTCGTAGCGGCGACATATTCGTCTCCGCCACCCTGGTTACCATTGCCGCCGGTGTTTTCCTTCTTGCACCCCGCCAGAACAGCGAGTGCAGCAAATGAAATCAAAAGAATCTTTTTCATAGTTTTCGTATTTGAAACACACAAAGTTACTACATCTTGGCAAAAAATCAACTTTTTCCATCCTCAGTGTCCGCATACCCCATAAAAGAGTGGTGGATAAAATACTCGTACTCAATGCTTTGCTGAAAGTCTTTCTGTATGATTTGATACAGATCGATTTTCGGTAAAAAATTGATTGTCAATATATTACATCCCACGGGAAAGTTTATTTGTGTAAATGGATAATTCTTTACATCTTGCGGGCGTTCGGGGCGTTGTTTAATCAAGGGGTTGTTGTGAAACGGCTCCGCAATATTTTTGAGATGAAAACTTCGTCTAACGTTAAGGTCGTCCACATCTATCAGAGGACGGTGGGAGGCTCCCTTCTTTTTTACAGCGTTTC
>JAGDDM010000223.1 GCA_017958015.1 Abditibacteriota bacterium
CCTCGGCCAGTTTGTGGCCGTCAACGGCATATCAAGCTGTATCACCAACGGTGAGGGCAAAGTTCACCCCCGCATCAAAGCCACGGAGATAAACATCCTGAAAGACAACTGAACAAAAACACCGAAACGGCTCCCCTCTTTCCAATGGGAGCCGTTATTTATAATCCGTCGGCTTCGCCGACACATTCCCTGACCCCTGACCCCGGGCCCCTGACACCTGATGTTATATTCCCGCGAAGTCAAGGTAGAGGAATCTCATCTTCTCCTCGCTGTCGAAGAACTCGTGGTTGTGGGTCGCGCCGGTATGGATTAGCTCTCCACCCCCATAGACGAAAAGGGTATTGATGGGCACTTCCTCCCACCTGCCGTCATCGAGGGCGTTTGTGGAAAAGACGATACCGCCGTCGTCTTTCATAATATGCAATCCGCCCCGATAGTTTGAGTGGACGTAGAGCAGTTCCCCGTCGGTTATGAGCAGATTGAGTTTGTTCTCCGGCGCGGCGGTGTATATAAGTTCCTCCACCGTCTTAATCCGCGCTTCCCGGTGGAAGGCTTCCGCCCCGTTCAGTTTGTCGATGAGATACAAAAGTATCCGCTCGCTGTCCGTGTCGCCCTCCTGCTTGTGGATGTAAGAGGATAGCGGCGGGCAGTCGAAAATCGTTCCGTTATGTTCAAGGACCCACTCCCGTCCGGAAGCGTCGGCCGCCGTGAAGGGGTGTGTGTTGTTGTATTCTATTCCGCCCTTGGTGGCAAGGCGGATATGGGCCAAAAGTATATCCGCCGCCGTATCCTCGGAGAGGACCTCCCGAAGGCGGGCGCTCTTTACCGACGGCATCGGCTCCTTTATAATCTCGGGATTACCGCCGTTTATAAGCGCCATTCCCCAGCCGTGGGGATTGTCGCTGCCGTGAGAGAAAAACTCACGCAAAAGACCGCGCCTGTCAGCGTTACCGCCGGAGGCGCCGAAAAGTTCGCACATCGGGTCTCACTTCCTTTCTTTCGCCGCCGCGAGGGCTTTTTCCGCGAAGTTATCCCCAAACTCCTCTCTCACCCGGCGTGCGTATGTCTCGCCGGTCACAAACTTGTCTTTCTGATAATCGAGAATTTCGCTCACACCGAAGCCGGTGAAGAAATCCCTCATGATATCGATAATCCGAATCGCCGCGTCCCTCATACCGATCGATGTTTCGCCTCTGCCCATATAGTTCACCGACGAGAGGTCGTAGCGGGCGGCGGCTTTGAAGTTGCGGACGGAGCGAACCGTGTCGGCGCCGTTCATCCTCACCTCCGGGCGGCAAAGAATGTAAATCATCAACAGGTGGGCAAATCTCAGATCCCGAATATCCGCCCCTTCCTCGGTGAAGGGGTTCAGGTCGAACATCCGCAGCTCGATGTGGTCCACGCCTTTTTTTCGCAGGACCGTCAGGTTGTTCTCCCCTTCCGACTTCAGGCGGATGGGCACATAGAGTTCCGAGGGAGAATTGAGAAGTCCCCCCTTTACGTATTTTTCTATGCTGTGGGCGTAGGATTCGGCGCTTTCGTAGTCGAGAATCGGCACAAAGTCGTTCCAATAGCCGAACTCGCCGCAGCGCACGGAAGCGCTGCCGAAGAAAACCGTTCCGCCCGCCTTGCCCCCCTCGGTGAAAGATGAGTCAAGCAAGGGACTCGCGGCGGTGGCGGCGGTGAGAATCCAACCGTATTCCGAAAGCCCTTTGGCGAGGACGAGATATACCCTGTCCCGGTAGGCCCGGAAGTCATCCCCGCCGCTGAGTTCAAATCCTCTCCGCAGAAGGTTCTCTCCGAAGGAAAAGTTGAAATGAATCCCGGAAAAAGTCATCTTGTACCGACCGTACTTGTCGGCAAGGTAATCCCGGTAGAGGGTTTTCGACCGCTGCGCTCCCCCAAAGGACGCCACCGGAATGTCCTTTTCGTCCTCGATGTAAGGCGGATTCGAAAAAAGCCACAGGTATTCTTTCTCCGGCAGCGTCAGCAGATGTTCCCGCAGGCGACGTGTGTGAAAAGCCAGCTCGCCGAGGGCGTCCTCCGCGCTTGAGTGTACTCCCGTGTTTATCTCCGCCTGGTTCTCGCAGAAGTCCCGAACAATGTGCTTGTCCTCCGGAAAGGGATGCGGCGTGTGGGCGAAGCGGCCGGTCTCGGTGACCCGCAGCGACTCCTTTTCCAGCCCGAAATTGCCCTCGAATATATGTTCACGGATATGGCGGTCGCTTATGTTAATCATTCGTAACCTCCGTATTCGTAAGCGTAATCCCTGACGGTTTTTCCCGCCGCCAGCCCCTCTTTCATCTGCCGCCCGGGACTGAGGAGTCCTTCCGCCCGGGGATAGAGGGGCGCGAGAAACTTCTCCTCTCCTTTGCCACGAATCTTAAGGCCGTCCGACGCGATTTCCAAAACCGTAAGGAGCAGATTCGACAACTCTTTGCGGTCGTATATGTCCGGAACGCGGGTCATCACGAACTGCTTGCGGAGCTCCGAAGCGTTGTAGCCCTTGCGGTATATGACGGTGTCGTTTTCGAGGAGGTGGGTAAGGGAATGGAGATTCTCCGCCAAACCCGCGTGGAAAGCGGCGGAAGCCATGATCTCCCCCACCGGCTGCTCGCAGACGCTGCGAAACTCCACCGTGCCGCGATAGGTCAGGTCCTCGAACTTAAAGGAACGCAGATGCTCGATGTCCGTAATCTCCGGGTGAATCCGCACGGTCTTGTAGGCGCCGTCAACGAATGTCTCACCCTCGACTTCCTCCGCGGCGAAGTAGTCGCAAAGGCGCATGGGGGCGAAGTTCACGTAGCGGCCGTTCCGCATAACGCAGTAGAGGCTCATGCTGCGGATGTAGAGGAGAATCTCCTCGGTCGACCGAAACTCTATCCCGTACATATCCACGTTGTGGCGGTTGAGGCCGTGGAGGCTGTTCCGCCAGAAGAAATCCCGGCTGCAGAGGAACTCGTTATCGTCCTCCGTCCAGAGCGAGTTGGCGAATATAAGGGCCTTCAGAGGCTCCAACTTGGTGAAGGTGTTTATCGTCTCCACCAAATCCGCCTTGTCAACGTCCGTTTGGACCTGGCCGGCGCAGGAAAAAAGGCCGAAGTTGGGATGGTCGTGGAAAAGAATCTCCCTGCCGTAGTTTTTGTAGGAACAAAGGTGGTGGAAGAGCATTCTGTAACGCTCGTTCACAACCGGCACGTGGCGGTTCACGGCATAGCCCGGGTTGATGCCCATGCCGCTGATGAGATGACCCCGGGACAGCAGAAAGTCACGAACACGGTTGTAATAGATTCCGAATCGGCGGTCCAAAACGCCTATATCATCTTCCTTGCCCAAAGAAAACTCCACCGTGTTGTAGCTGCAGTCGAAGGAAATGCTGTCACCGGTTTTGAGATCGTCGGCGCGGTAGATGTAGCCGTCGTCGTCGCGGCGGATGTCGTCAAAGCCGAAAGCAGCGATAAAATCCTCGGTCATGTCGTGAACCGCGGAAAAATCCACCGGCCTGTCGGCCTCGTTGAAAATCGGAAACTCGAACTCCGGACCCACAGCCCGGGTGCGCTTCCGTTCCGTGGGTTTTATGTATCGATTGTATATTGCCTCATTCAAAACATCCAATGTCATGGCACATCTCTCCCGTTAACTTTCCCCGACCTGATTTGTATAATAATACCATATATAAACATACTATGTCAATAGGTTTTATATGATTTAATCATAAAAAATATCGCCCTTTGGGCCCGTGTATAACCCGACGCTTGATCGGTCAAAAAAAATGACGCTCGATGAGCGTCATTTTTGGTGGGCGTGGTGGGAGTCGAACCCACACGGGAGTTACCCGGAGGATTTTAAGTCCGCTGCGTCTGCCATTCCGCCACACGCCCGCGCAATGTAGTTAGTTTACCAAACACCGCCCTATTTGTCAACACCGGCTCCTCATTCCCAAAATAAAGCCGCCCGAGGGCGGCTTCGATATTACTTACCCTGTCTTGTTATCTTATACGTAACCGTCAGAGGTTTTTCATCCTTGTTTTTCACCACGATGGTGGCGTTTCTCAGCTGGCCGTCGTCGGCATCGTAGGCGCACTTGCTCGTGACGATGTAGGGAGCGACGATTTCCGTCACCTTGCCCTCGTCGTCTTTAACCGGTTTGGCGAGGGTCACGGCGCTGTCCACGACGACGGTGCTGTCGGCAACCATAAGAAGTTTGCTCTTAA
>JAGDDM010000033.1 GCA_017958015.1 Abditibacteriota bacterium
CCCACTTCCAAGGTGAGATTTATCTTCGCGTAACTCGGAACGGATATTTCAGTCATGCATGTACACCTTCACCGTGATTTTGAGCCAGTCGTCCACAAACTCTTTGTCGGCAACCTCCGCGTAGATGAGTTTCCCCGCGTCCATAAGAGCCGCCAAAATCTCGTTTTGGGACCTGGGCACGAAGCCTATGCGCCGACCGCCCTTTTCAAACATGGCGATGGCCTTTTCGTCGTAGGGGTTCTCCGGGTCCCGGACGAAGTTCACCTTGTCGCCCACATTCAGCGTGGGCTCGATGTCCCGAATGTCCCGCACGTGGGTGGTGCCGGCCACGTGGACTTTGATGAGAAATATCTCCCGCCCGAAAGCGTCGAAGGCGGTCACCGCCCCCCTGTTGATAAGTTCGGACAGAGAGCCGGCGCCGTTTGTCCCCGCCAAGGATTTTTTGTCTTTATCGCTCATAGGTCAAGCCACTTTCCTCGGTTTTTCAGCTCTTCGTGCATGCGGTAATAATCATCGTAAACTTTACGCAGCCCCGCCAGCTCTTCCTCAAGGTCTTCCCTGCGGGCGGCCACGGCTTCCTCATCCTCCAAAAACTCCCGTTTGTTCAGGGGGAAGGAGTTCTCGATTTTATCTATGTCGTTTCGCAGAACCTCCGCCCGGCGGGTAAGAAGTTCCTTTGTTGCGTCAAGGGAATCACCGTCCGCATTGTCCCTATCGTAAAAGTCGAGAGACTCCGCCAAAACGTATATCGCCCGCAGAGCGTCCAAGTCGCCCCGCTCGTAGGCGCTTACGGCCTTCAGAAAAAAAATCTTCTCCCGCTCGGTTTGGTCGGGGTTCAGGTCCGGATGGAGCATCTTCACCACCTTGCGGTATAGACGCTTCAGCTCCTCGCCGTCGCTGTCACTGAGAAAATCGCCGGAGCCCCGCTCCATCTCGCTGTTGATTCTGTCCAGTTCCGCCTGAAGCCGAGCCTCGTAATCGATGTATTCCTCATCGAGAATCGACTCAATTTCCGAGGGGATGATAATCTCGTCCTTCGCAATCTTGGCCCGGATAAGCTCCGTTTTCCGCCGAAGGCGCCTCACCTTAATCGTGAACTCGAAGACCTTGTATTCGTACACGCCTATCTTCTTGATGTAATCGGCGTTGACCTGCGGCGACAGGTGGTAACGCAAATAGTCCCGTTTCTCGATGAGACGGGACACTTCCTCGCGCAGTTTTTCGATTTCCTTTATGAGTTTCGCGAACTCGGGATGGGGAGTAATATCTGCCATATAAGTCTTTCCTTAGATTTATAATATCACAAAACAGCCGAAGTTGCAAAAAACCGTTTGACATTTTCGCCCCGGGAGCGGATAATAGAAAGGTATGAAACGGATTCTCGTGGCGATGCTTATGCTCGCATCCTCAATATGCTCCGCCCAGCCCCTTTGGATAGACTCGGAACCCTCCTTTCAACCCCTCACCTACCGCAAGGTTTTCGAGCTCCCGTTCAAGCCGGAAAAGGCCTATGTCAAATACGCCTGCGCCGCCGAAAGGGGCCGTCTTACTCTGTCTTTCACGGCTTTCGTAAACGGTGCCGCCACCCAGAGGGGCTTCAGCGCCCTCGAAGTGCAGTACATCGACGTTTCCGGACTTCTGGGTGCGGGAAAAAACTCCGTGGCAATAGAAATCACCCCCACCGCCGCCTGCGACACTCTCCCCGTATTCTGCGAAATCGCCGCCGTCGGCACCGACGACAAGGGCAGGGAAAAGCACACCCGGATATACTCCGACGAAAGCTGGGTCTACACCCGGGGCAAATACAAGGGTATTGACAGCGACATATCCGAGGGAAACGAAGTGAAACCCGCCGATATTCAGCTTCCCCCTCCGACGCCGACGCCCCAGCCCGTCACGGACAAAGTCATCCCCGTTCCGAAGTTCGACATAGTCACCGGCTACGCGGAAGCGGCTCTGGACTTCCGAACTCCCGCCGACATGGGGGATCTGCGCCCGTTCATGAAGAAGATAGGCGTCTCCGCCCTCGAGATGAGGATATTCGACAACACCAACAGGCTCCAAAGCGGCGAACGGTTCTGGGGCACGGTCACGTCCATGGCGGAAAAAGCCTTCGCCGACAATGTGAACCTCACCTACTGCCCCATTACTCACATCATCCCCGACTACGACGACTCGGC
>JAGDDM010000224.1 GCA_017958015.1 Abditibacteriota bacterium
CTGCCGTCTTTGGATCCGTCGTTTGACATGTGCCAAGTGTTTTCGCCGTACTGGGCGTTAATGTAGCCGTACTGGTTGTATGCCGTAAAAGTATTGCCGTTTCTGTAACCGTAGGACCAAGGATTGCTGTTGTTGGCGTTGCCGAAGTTCATGTTAATATCCCAAGCCAGACTTGTGTTGGGCATATTTTCGACCGTAACGCGTCCCGTGGTTGTGTCGCCGAACCAAGTTACGCCGTCATGCACCATCCGCCAGTCCGAGGTAAACGTGCCGGTGGTGTTGCCGAAGGATCTGCTGAACTTGAAAACGTGGGTAGCGCCGGGCGTTATCGTACTGTCGGTACCGGAACTCGGTAAGTAAATACGGGTGCCGCCGAAGGGGTCGCCGTCGTCCACAGCTCCGAGTCTGGTATTACTGTCCCAAGTATAGGAACCTCTGTTTACAACCATTACATAGAAGTATCCGCTGGAGCCCTTGGCAACGTGCTGGGGAATCGCGGACATCAAAATCTCGGCGCTGTGGGTAAACGCCGCGGAGGCCGCCAATATCAATAACATAATAGCGGAAAAAAGTTTTTTCATTGTTTCTCTCCTTGCATACTCGGTAAATCGACCGAGAAACATTTCGATTACCGATTTTTAAACAAATGTATTTTACCGGAAAATCAAGCAAGTGTCAAATCAGCGAAAAACTCCCGAATCCGGATATCAATAACACAAAAAAAGGCTCCCGGTCGGGAGCCTTGTAAAAACATCGAAAAATTACTTGTCTTTCTTGGTGAACTGATCCGCGACGTCCTTGAAATCCGGGAGCTTGATGTCAATCTTGGCGGCGGACTTCTTCTCGTCGATCTTGCTTCTGAAGTTCTGATCGTACTGGGCTTTCTGCATAGCGGCGATGTCGGCAACTTCGTCCTTAACATCCGCAAGCTTCTTGTTGATGGCGGGGATGTCCTTGGTGACGGTGAAGATGGCGTACTGCGGCTGCTGACCTTCGGGCGCGATGTTCACGGGGTCGGAAACGTCGCCCTTCTTGAGGCCCTTTATGACCTTCTTGGCTTCGTCGGAAAGCGGGGTCTGAATCTCGCCGTTCTCGGAGCTGAACTTGAAGGGGGTGGTACCGAACATGGGAGACTGATAGTCGCCGGAGAGATCGTCGAAGGAGGTGCCGGAAACGGCTTTCTTCTTGGCCTCGGCAAGCTTAGCCTTGTCGGTGTTGATGAGAGCGGAGATCTGCTGTCTCGGACCGTGGACGAAGAGGGTCTTGGCCATTTCGTAGGTCTGCTTCAGCTCCTCGTCGGTGGGCTTCATGTACTTCTTGGCAAGGTTCATGTTGGCCTGCTGAGCGTAGAGCTGGGACTTGATGAAGTCCTCGCCGTAGAGCTTGACCTGATCCTCATAGGCGCCCTGGTCTTTGAGTCTGTCAATCTGAACCTGAATCTGCTTGTCGGTGGGAAGCACGTTCTCGTCCTTGGCAATCTGAAGCGTCAGCTTCTGATCGATGAGGTTCTGCAAAGTGCTCTTGCCGTAGAAGCGGACCATGGTGTCAACGTACTCTTTGCCGCTGATGGCTTCGCCGTTGACAACGGCAACGGTGGAGGGAACGCTTCCTCCGCCGCAACCGGCGATTACGACCGCCGCGGCGGCCAAAACGATAAGACCTGTTTTCTTCATTTTTTGAAATGAACTCCTTGTATATGTTTTTTTGGGGTTAGGGGTCTATGCCTAAAACCCGTTTTTTTACTGCAATATATATTATACCGTAATTGCCTCGGTTTCCGCAATATCTTCGCAAAGTTTTTCCCATTCCGAGTACAATTTTTCCGTTTTCGACAAAAGTTCGTCGTAGCGGGCCTTTATTTCCTTAATCTTTCCGGTTTTGTAATTCTCCTCGTCGCAGAGAGCGGCGCCCAAAGTCTCCGTCTCCGCCTCCAAAGTCTCGATTTCTTCCTCGATACCTTTGCGGCGCTTGTTCATCTCCCGCAGGACACGTTCCTTTTCCCGCAGAGAGGACATGGGCCTTGTTTTCTTCTCCGCGCCCCGCTCTTCCCGCTTGGCCTCGGACTCCGCGTACATGGTTTTCTCGAAGTAGCGGGAGTAGTTGCCCAAATATGTTGTGAACTTGCCGTCCTTTATCTCCGCTATCTCGCCGCACACCGCGTCCAGAAAATATCTGTCGTGGCTCACCGCCACCAGCGTGCCGTCGAATCGGGAGAGCGCGTCCTCCAGAGCCTCGCGGGACACGATGTCAAGGTGGTTCGTGGGTTCGTCCAGAAGCAAAAGGTTGGGCTTGCCGGCCAAAATCTTCGCCAGCGACAACCTTGACCGCTCGCCGCCGGAGAGGACGCTGACCGTCTTGAACGCGTCGTCCCCCATAAACAGGAACGAGGCGAGGAGGTCCCGGGCCTCTTTGGTGCTCACGTCGGTACCGGATACAAGCTCCTCAAGCACCGTGTTGTCCGGGTCCATATCCTCGAACTGCTGAGCGTAGTAAATCATGTGCACGTTGTGGCCGATGGTCACAACGCCTTCCGTGGGGTTCTCCTCGTCGGCGATGATGCGGAGCATGGTTGTCTTGCCGCTGCCGTTGGGACCAACAACCCCCACCCGCGAGCCTCTCGTCACCAATCCCGTTACGTCGGAAAAGAGAACTTTGTTCCCGAAACGCTTGGAAATATGGGACAGGCGGATAACATCCTTGCCGCTGCGAACGCCCTGCTTAAACTCCGCCCTGATGCCCTTGGCTTCGGTGGTTTTGCTTATGCGCTCAATCCGCTCCAGCTGCTTAATCTTGCTGTCGCGGCGGGAAAACTTACGGTGGGAAAAAAGTGTCTGAATGGCCGCCTCGAGACGGGCGATTTCCTTCTGCTGGGCTTTGTAGAGCCGCCGCTGTTCCTCGATGCGCTCACGCTTCGTCTTGGCGTATTCGGAATAGCCGCCCCGGTAGGCGGTGAGTTTGCCGCCGTCAATCTCCAGAACCCGGGTCACAACCCTGTCCATGAAGTAGCGGTCGTGACTGACGATGAGAGCCGCGCCGCCGTAGCGGGTGCGAAGATAGTCCTGAAGCCAGGTGCAGGCCTCGATGTCCAAGTGGTTGGTGGGCTCGTCAAGAATGAGAAAATCCGGCTCCGTGAGCAGAATCCGCGCCAGCGCCGCCCGGGTCTTCTGACCGCCGCTTAATGTGCTGACGGTTTGGTTCATCTCCTCGTCGGAGAAACCCAGTCCGGAAAGCACAGCCTTGGCCTTGTCCCGGTACATAAAGCCGTCCAGAGTGTCGAAAGCGTGGCTCGTCTCCGCCATTTTCGCCGCGGCTTCCCCGTCATCCGGGTTCTCCGCTATGCGCTTTTCCAGCCGGTCAAGTTCTTCCGCCAGGCGCAGAAGCTCCGGCGTGAGTCCGCAGACCGCCGGTTGAAGTTTCGAGGCGTCCGGCAAATCCGGCTCCTGGGGCAGATAGCCCACGTTCCCGGTCTCGACCCGCACGATGCCGCCGTCCGCGGTTTCCTCGCCGCAGATAATCTTCAAAAGAGTGCTTTTGCCGGTTCCGTTGGCGCCGATGAGAGCGACCCGCTCCCCTGCCTCAATCAGAAACGAAGCGTCGGCGAAAAGGTCTTGGGTTCCGTAGGACTTTTTGAGTCCCGATACGGTCAGTACAGCCACGTCAGACTTTGTTGCGGATGTACATCACGTCGCCGTCCTCAACGACGTAGTCCTTGCCCTGCAAAGTCACGATGCCCTGCCGCTTGGCCTCTTCCCAACTGCCCACTTCCTCAATCTGCTTGAAGTTGGCCACTTCGGCGCGGATGAAGCCTCTGGCGATGTCGCTGTGAATGGTGCCCGCGGCGTCGATGGCGGTCTCGCCCTTGTGAATGGTCCAAGCCCGCACTTCCGGCTCGCCGGCGGTGATGAAAGAAATGAGACCCAGCATCTCGTAAGTCTTCTTGATGAGGGCGTTCCGGGCCGGCTCCTTGATGCCCATGGAGGCCAGGAATTCCGCTTCCTCCTCGTCCGGCAGCTCCGCCACTTCCATCTCAATCTCGGCGCAGAGCTCCAGCTCGCCCAAAAGCTCTTCCTCGCAGTACTTGCGGAAAGCGACAATCTCCTCCGACTCGGAGCCAATCATATCCTCCGCCACGTTCAGCACGATAATCATGGGCTTCAGCGTGAGGAAAGAATAACTGTTGATGAACTTCATCTCGTCGGCGGAAAAGTCCATGCTCTTAAGGGGTTTGCCGTTCTCGAAGGCGTCTTTAAGCCGCTCAAGCAAGGCGTTTTCAATGGTCGCCGGAGTGAGGGCGCCCTTTTTGACGCCGTGGAGCTGTTTCTCTATCCGCTCCATGCGGTTTTCCACCATCTGCATGTCCGCCAGAAGAAGCTCGTCGTTCAAAGCGTGGAGATTGCTCATAGCCTGAGAGGCGTCCGGGAAGGCGGCCACCACATGGACAAGAGCGTCGACTCTGCGGACGTCGGCGAAGAAGTCGGCGCCGAATTTGGCTCCGCCGGTGTCAACCTTGGCGGCGCCGTCGATAAACTGTATGCTTGCGTAGGTGGTTTTTTTGGGGTTGTACTGCTTGGCGAAGTAGTCGATTCTCTCATCGGGAACGTTCACCACGCCCACGTTGGGCTTGCCCGAACCGTATTCGTTAATCTTCACGGTGCCCCGGGTGAGAGCCCGGAACAATGTCGTTTTTCCCGAAGACGGGAGTCCCACTATACCTACTATCATTCTAAATCTCCATAATCAGAGGAACTATCATGGGCCGGCGGCGGAACGTCTCGTTGATGAACTTCGCCATGGCCTTGCGGCACACCCGCTTGATTTCTTCCGTGTCCTCAACAACGCCGTTGGCAAGGAACTCGTCGAGAGCCTTGATGACAACCGCCCTCGCCTCGTCCTCAAGCTCTTCCATAACTTCGTCCACCGTGAAGCCCCGGGTGATGATGTCCGGCTCCACCAGCAGAGAGTCGTGCTTGTCGTCCATGGTGAGAACAATAATGATGATGCCGTCGTGGGCAAGGTGCCGTCTGTCCCGGAGAACAAAGTCCTCCACGTCGCCGACGCCCAGACCGTCCACCATAACCATGCCGCTTTCAACCTTGTCCTCGGCGATGAAACCGTATCCGTCCTCGTCAATCTCCAAAACGTCGCCGATGGTGAGTTTGAAGATATTCTCCTCATCATAGCCCATGAGCTCCGCCAGGCGTTTGAAAGCGGAATAGTGGCGGTACTCGCCGTGAACGGGAATGAGGTTCTTGGGGCGCACGAGATTCACGAGGAGTTTGATGTCCTCGCTGTTGCCGTGGCCGGAGACGTGGACCTTGGTGTAGGGTTCGTAGAACACCTTTGCCCCGCGCTTGAAAAGTCTGTTGATGGTGCGCCAAACCAGGTTTTCGTTACCCGGAATGGCGGTGGCGGAGATGATGACCGTGTCACCCTCCCCTATCTTCACCTGCTTGTGCTCGTCCATGGATATCCGGGACAGCGCCGACATGGGTTCGCCCTGACTGCCGGTGGTGAGTACCACAATCTTGTCGTCCTCATAGGACTTAATCTCATCGAGACCGATGCGGGTTCCCATGCCTATGGTCAGATACCCCAGTTCCTCGGCGATGGCGGTGTTGGATTCCATGCTCCGCCCCGCCACGGCAACCTTCTTGCCGTACTTTTCCGCCAGGTCGAAGACCTGCTGCAGGCGGTGGATGTGGGAAGCGAAGGAAGCCACGATGATGCGGCCCTCCGCCGAAGCGAAAATCTTGTCAAGAGAGTCGTGAACAACACTCTCGCTCTCCGTAAAGCCCGGCTTCTCCACGTTGGTGGTATCGCAGAGCATATACTCCACGCCCTCGTCGCCGATCTCCGCCAAGCGGCTGAAGTTGGCAACCTTGCCGTCGATGGGAGTCTGGTCGAACTTGAAGTCGCCGCTGCAGACGATGTTCCCTATGGGTGTGCGGATAATGAGACCCGCGGCGCCGGGAATGGAGTGGGAAACCCGGAAGTACTCCACGGAGAAAGAACCCAGCTCAATCACGTCGCCGTAGTCAACTTCGTTCAGCTTCGCCACGTCCGCCAGCTTATGCTCTTCCAACTTGTTGCGCACGATGGCCAGGGTGAGAGCCGTGCCGTAGATGGGAATATCCATCTCCCGCAGGAGGTAGGGAATGGCGCCCACGTGGTCCTCGTGACCGTGTGTAAGAACAAGACCCAGAACTTCGTCGGCCCGCTCCTCAAGGAAAGTCGTGTCCGGAATAACGATGTCAACACCGGGCATATCCTCTTCGGGGAACATAAGACCGGCGTCCACCACCAGAATCTCGTCCCGGTAGCAGAAACAGGTCATGTTCTTGCCGATTTCGGTTACTCCGCCGAGGGGTATAATCCTCAGCTTATTGTCTTCGAATGCCATTTTACTTCTTTACACAGCCTCTGCGGATGGCTTCCTCGCCGATCTGAACGGCATTGAGAGCCGCGCCCTTGCGGATGTTGTCGGAAACCACCCAAAAGTCGATGGTGTTCTTGGCGCAGGAGTCCTGTCTGATTCTGCCCACGTAGGTGGGGTCGGTGTACTGCGCGAACAGGGGCATGGGATACTTGTTGTTGGCGGGATCGTCGATGACCTCAAGACCCGGCCACTCTTCCATGGCCTTGCGGGCGGACTCGGCGGTGATTTCCCGCTCGAACTCGGCGTTCACCGTCTCGGAGTGGGCTCTGAACACCGGCACTCTGACGCAGGTGGCGCTGACGGCCAAATCGGGAACATGGAGAATCTTCCGAGTCTCCTTAATCATCTTGATTTCCTCGCCGTAGTAGCCGTCGAACTCGTCTCTGAGGCTGCTTATCTGGGGAATGAGGTTGCAGAGAATCTGATAGGGATAGCACTCGCCCTTAATCTCCTCGCCCGCGGCGTAGGCCTTAATCTGAGCGTCAAGCTCTTTGATGGCCTTGCCGCCGCTGCCGGATACGGACTGGTAGGTGCTGACGACCACTCTCTTGAGACCGGCCAGCTTGTGGAGGGGAGCAAGAGCGTGGACCATCTGAATGGTGCTGCAGTTGGGGTTGGAGATGAAGCCCTGATGCTTCTCGATGTCGTCGCCGTTC
>JAGDDM010000225.1 GCA_017958015.1 Abditibacteriota bacterium
ATTCGCCAAGGGCGACTGCGACGGCGTAATGTCTCTGAACTACATGGAAGACCCCTCCGCCGGCGGCGCCGTTTACATGACCGAGGATGAGTCCAAAGTGGTGAAAATCGCCGAGAAGCAGCCCAAGGAAGAGTGCACCTCCCATTGGAACTCCGCGGGCATCTTCGTCTTCAAGCCCGTCATCTTTGACTACCTGCGGAATCTTCCCCCCTCCGCTCGGGGCGAATACGAAATCTCCGACGCCATCAACAACCTCATCGCCGACGGCGCCGTCATAAGACCCTACTTCCTGAAGGACATCTGGTGCGATGTGGGCACCCCTCAGGACATTATCACCGCCGAGAAGATTTTGAAGGACGCCGCCAAGTGAGAAAGTTCCGCGTTTACGCTCCCGGCAGAGTCAATCTCATCGGCGAGCACACCGACTACAATATGCTGCCGGTCATGCCCCTGGCGGTGGACAAGCGCATAACCATCGAGGTTGAGGCCCGGGACGACAACAAAGTCCGCCTCGCCAACACCGCCGTGGGCACCGCCGACACCTCCTTCGTCATTTCCGACAACATCCCCGTCGTTCAGCGCGACTGGGGCAACTACGCCCGAGCCGCGTCCCAAGCCCTGTCCAAGTGGGCGGGCAAGCCCCTGAAGGGTTTCAACGGCACCGTGTCCAGCAACCTCCCCTCCGCTTCCGGTCTCTCCAGCTCCTCCGCGCTCCTTGTGGCGTCGGCTCTGGCGGTCATGGCGGTGAACGATATTCACATGGAAGGCCTCGCTTTCGCCGATTTGGCCGCGGACGCGGAGCGCTACGTGGGCACCAAGGGCGGCGGCATGGACCAGTGCGCCATAATCATGTCCCGGGAGGGCTACGCTTCCAAGATAGATTTCGACCCCCTGAAGGTCACGCCGGTGCGACTTCCGGAGGACGTTGACATCATCGTGGCCAACTCCATGGTGAAGGCGGAGAAATCCGGCGCCGCCAAGCGGGAATACAACCGCCGGGTGGAGGGCTGCCGCAAAGGTCTGGATATGCTCAAAAAAGCCGCCGGCATCGACTGCGGTCCCTATCTCCGGGACTTCAAGGTCGCCGTTCCGGACTACATGCCCTACATCGCGAAGATGCCCGTTGGCGACGAGCGGGATTTCTGCGAGCACGTGCTGACCGAGGCGGACAGAGTGGAAGCGGCTTTCGCGGCCTCCTCCGCCGAGGAGCTGGGCTATCTCATGAACCTCTCCCACGAAAGCTGCGCCAATCTTTACAAAATAAGCACTCCCGAGCTGGACAAGATTGTCCGCGTGGCGAGGGAATCGGGCGCTTTGGGAGCGCGGCTCACCGGCGCCGGCTTCGGCGGATGCGCCGTTGTAATGGCCCGCAAGAGCGACGTGCCGGGAGTTCTGGACGCGCTTAACAAAGAATATTACGGCGGCAACGCCACGGAGAACGTGCTTTTCACCGTTCGTCCCTCCGGCGGCGCCCACGTAAAAGAGGAATAAATGAATAAAGCGAGAGTAATTGCCTTCTATCTGCCCCAGTATCACCCGATTCCGGAAAACGATGAGTGGTGGGGAAAGGGCTTCACCGAGTGGACCAACGTGGCCAAGGCGAAGCCCCTGTTTTGGGGCCACCGCCAGCCCAACGTGCCCAAGGATTTGGGGTTCTACGACCTCCGGGTCCCCGAAACCCGCAAGGCCCAGGCGGATATGGCCCGGGAGTACGGCGTTGAGGGCTTTTGCTATTGGCACTATTGGTTCGCCGGCCGCCGCATAATCGAGCGTCCCTTCAACGAGGTTCTGGCCTCCGGTGAACCGGACTTTCCCTTCTGCCTTGCCTGGGCCAACCAGACCTGGACCGGCATCTGGCACGGCATGTCGAACAAGATTTTGATTGAGCAGACCTACCCCGGCAAAGAGGACTACAAAGCCCACTTTGACGCGGTTCTGCCCGCCTTCAAAGACCCCCGCTACATAAAAGTGGATGGCAAGCCTCTGTTCGCCCTGTACTGTCCTTACGATATTCCCGACCTTGAGGACTACATGGAGTATTGGCGGACTTTGGCGAAAGACGCGGGGCTGCCGGGCATCTACTTTGTGGGCAAAGGTACCGCTAAATACGTGCCGGAGGACCACGGCTGCGACGGCTCCTTCTGCGGCAACATCATTCCCGAGAGCTATACCGCCACTTTCATGGGCAAGGTTGTGAACCGGCTTTGGTACGAAGGACTGCGGAAGCGTTTCGCCGCCATACCCCGCATACTCAAATACAAAGACGTGGTGCGCCTTTCCTACGTCCGGGAGCCGAGACACGATGACCGCTTCCCGGTGATAGTTCCCAACTGGGACAACACTCCCCGCAGCCGCAACAACGGCACCGTGTTTGTGGGCTCCACTCCGGAGCTTTTCGAGAAGCAGGTTCGGGAAGCCCTGTCTCTGGTGGAAAACCGTCCGGCGGACAAAAAGATTATTTTCCTGAAGTCCTGGAACGAGTGGGCGGAGGGCAACTACATGGAGCCGGATCTCCGCTTCGGCACCGCTTACCTCGAGGCCCTTAGGAGAGTCGTGTCATGCTGAAAGTGGCTCTCACATACCTGGACAAAGGCACCGCCATCGGCAAGTGCACTCTTGAGACCGCCAAGGTTTTGAACAAATACACGGAGCTCACCTGCTACGTCACCGACCGGAACAAGCTGAACGACGAGTTCAAAAAGATAGGCTGTCCCGTGAAGATTTTTCACCTGAAGCGGGGCGGAAAGAATCTGCTGAAGTCCGTTCTCACCGGCAAAGAGGATTCCGGCATGGCGGCGGAGATTATAAAAGACAACCCGGACATCGTCATGGACGGCGGCACCCTCAACTGGTTCCGCATCATCGAGCGGATGCTGGGGGGCCGTTTCCCGGTGGTTGAGGTTGTCCACGATTCCACTCCGCACCCGGGCTTCGAGTACGTTCTCTATTCCCTCCAGCGGAAACTCCACCCCTCTTTGTGCGACTGCGTTGTCAGCATATCGGAGTTCTGCTACCGGGACAATATACGCCGACTGCCGGATAAGAAGCACATTCTCTCCCGCCACGGCGTACACGCCGTCAGAGACGATGTGGACCACGAAAAAGTGGGGCGGAACTCCAAGAATCAGCTCATGTTCGGCAGGATCGAGAAGTATAAAGGTGTGGAAGTTCTTGTTGACGCCTACGAATACGCCCTGAAAGAGGTTCCGGATTTGAAAGTTACAATCGCCGGAGCGGGGAAGATTGCCCCTGCGGTTCTCCGTAAGGCGGAGCGGTTGGGGATAAACATTCTCAACAAATTCATCGACGAAAAGGAACTTCGGAGACTCACGGATTCCCACGGCGTTATGCTTATGCCCTACACTTCCGCCACCCAATCCGGCGTGGCGGCGGCGGCCATGGAGGACTGCCTGCCCTGCGTGGCCACCGATGTGGGCGCTCTGCCGGAACAGGTGATTGACGGCGAAACGGGAATAATCGTC
>JAGDDM010000226.1 GCA_017958015.1 Abditibacteriota bacterium
CGAAGTCGACGGTTCCGTTACTTACGACGGTTTGCCCGCTTTCTTCGTAACCAACCCGAAGATCTTCGTGAACGGCGAGGAAGTGGAGTCCGAGACTCTGATTCCCGAGCCCGCCACATACGCCTACGGCGTTATGGGTCTCGTTTCCGTTTTCGGTCTCAAGAGACGGATTCGGAAGTAATTCCTTATGCGTTAACGCATACAATCCCGCTTGCTTCGCGAGCGGGATTTTGTATTATATTAGGTTTTAGGTTATTGGGTTTTAGGTTTTAGGTAATGTGCCGCCAAAGGCGGCGGATTCTACCAACTCACATTGCAAGGTTGGTCTTATAATCCGTTCGGCGTGAGCCGAACATAATCCGAAACCTTATATCGCTTGACATCTTCCTTTTGTTGTAATATAATGCGACTATGAAGTATTATGTTTTTCCGATAATTTTAATAATGTTTTTCGCCGCGCCGCGGGGTGCGGTCCTCGGCGACGGCAGTTTGTTCATGCCCCAGCCGCCTCCGGATGAGCTCAAAGAGAGAACCATCGACGACGTGTATCACGGGGTTAAAGAAAATTTCGTTCAGCCGAAGGACGGCACGTCCTCGGCGGCGGACGCCTTTTCCGGGCGTATGCATCCCAAGGAAGATATTTTGGATGTTCTGAACAAACCCCGAGATTTGGCTCCCGGCGAGTTGAAGTCGGAGTCGAAGATTGAATCCAAGGCGGAGGCGGAAAACGGGTCGCCGGAAGAGGACGCTCCCCGGCAGGCGCAGTCCGTTGTGGCCGCTTGCGGCGCTTGGGCCATAGCCGTTGTGGGTTTATTTATAAGGAAGAAGTAGTATGAGAAAGTTTTTTACCGTCGTTATCATCGGGCTTTTGTCCGCGGCCGCCTTCGCCGGTGAGATTACCTTCAATCTGCCGGCCTTCGACGGTGAGCGCGTCACCAAAGAGGGCGTCACCTCTTTCCGGGGCTGGAGTTCCTATGAGACTCCCGGCTCCCCGGCCATGCCCTACAAAGACGTTTTCGTGTTCCTCCCCTTTGACGCCGCGGGCGAATCCCTTTCGGTAAAGGGCGGCGGCGAAATCTACGCCTCGGGCGTAACCGTGCGCCCGACCCCTCCCATGGCCAAAGAGGGCGGCGAGGAGCCGAAAATCACGAAAACCGCTTCGGTGTATAACTCCGACAACCCCTATCCCGCCTCTCCCGCCAAGCTTTTGGGCGTCCGGGAGGAGGGCGCGGTTAAGTACGCCGTTGTGCGCTGCTATCCCCTTACCTACTACCCCAAGAGCGGTGTTATCAAAGCCGCCAAGGACGCTTCGGTCACGGTCAGCTACATGAGCAACGGCGAGACCGCCCGGAAAATCTCCCGAACCGGGGAGACATATGAGCTCGTCGCCGACCGTTTGGCGGAGAAGGCCGTGAACTTCGATGACTTCGAGAAGTGGTACGTCTCCCGGGAGGCCAAGGCAGCGGAAGCCGCGGCGGCCAAGGCTCCGGGCTACATGATTATCACCACCGACGCCATATACAACGCCTGCAAAGAGAGCATCGACAACTTCATTTGGGCCAAGGAAACCATGGGCTACAGCGTGTATCTCCGCACCGACAGCGATTGGGGCGGCGGCTACGGCGCTACCGCGGCCACGAACATCCGCAACTACGTCTACTCCAACAGATCGCTTCTCAATATAAAGTATATGCTTATGATAGGCAACCCCATTCCGGAGACAGGCGACGTGCCCATGGCTCGGTTCTACACCCGCCGCAAGGACGACGCCGGCGACACCGGCGCTCCCACGGACTACTACTACGCCGACCCGGTCACCAACTTCGACCGCGACGGCGACGGCTACATGGGTGTGTACGGCGTTGACATTCGGAGCACCTATTCCTTCTCCACCAAGCCCGCCATCTATGTGGGCAGAATCGCCTGCTACGGCAGCACCGCCACGGACTACAACTACGTCAAGACCGCTCTTGACACCACCGTCAAGTACCAGCTGGGCATGATGCGGAAACCCAGGCTAAAGAAGCTCCTCTTTTCCTTCTGCCCCCTGGACGCCGACACCACCGCCTACGAGCTGGCGGAGCAGATTATCGACGCGGTTCGGGACACCGATTACACCTGGACGAGAATATACAAAACCGACGGCGGTTTCTCCCCGGAGAAAATGCCCGTCAGCATTACCACGGTGACTAACGAGTGGGCCAACGGCTACGGCTTCCATCTGTGGTCCTCCCACGGCTGGACCCAGGGCGCCACGGACATCATCGATACCGCCCACGTTCCCAGCCTCAGCAAGACCTGTCCCACCATCGTCTTCACCACATCCTGCAAAAACGGCGCCATCACCGACAGCGACAACATCGCTTTCACGTTGCTGCGCACCGGCGCCGCCGCCAGCGTGGTTGCCGCCAGCACCGACAGCTGGTACTACGTGGGCGAGGACGACTACACCGAGTCTCCCAGCAACGGCGGCATGGCCTACGCCTACTCCGTGTCTATGCTGAAGAACCAAAGAAACTCCGGCGACTCCCTCTTTAAGTACGCCGAGCCCGACGACCCCGGCTCCTCCGCCATGTGGACCAACTTCGTCTGCTTCAACATCTTCGGCGACCCCTCCCTTAAGATTTACAACAACGAATACATCTGCGGCGTTCTCGCCGCCGACCACGACGCCATAAAGAAGTTCTCCACCTCCACCAAGATAGTCGGTTGGACGAAAAAGACCAATTGGAACAAGTCCACCGAATACGTGAAGGACTGGTACGGCGTCACCGTGGAAAAGAACAGAGTTGTGGGTATCAGCCTGCCCGGGAACAACGTGAAGGGCGACGTGCCGGAAGAAATCGGCGATCTCACGGCTCTCACAACTCTCAACCTCTCCGACAACGAGATTACATCCCTGCCGGACGTATTCGGCGCTTTCACCTCCCTTACAAGCGTTGACGTGTCCATGAACAGGTTGTCGGCGCTGCCCGCCACCCTCACCACGCTTTTGCCCCTGAGGACGCTGAACGCGAGCGGTAACATGCTGACCTCCGTTCCGGGTCTCGGCGCCAACGTGACGGCGGATTTCAATTACAACCAAATCAGCCGCAGCATCCTCACCGGCCGGGGTCTCCAAAGTCAGATTCCCACCCAGACTCTGTACCCCAGCGGCGCCAGAGCCTACGCGAGCGACTCCAACATCACGGTTACGTGGCCTCTTGAGGGCCCCGAAACCGGCTACTACGAGCTTATTGCCTACGTTGACGGCGTCGAGCAGGTGATTGCCACCGTGGATAAGCCGGGTTGCTCCGTGTCCGTGGACACCGCTCTTCCCACCGGCGTCAAGTTCGCTCTGCGCCAGGTTGTGCCGCCCCACGAGTTCAACAAGAATAGTCTTGAGGCCAAATCCGGCTACTTCTACGGCCATACCGCGAGGGAAATCCCGGCGGAGAACGCCAACCCCAAGAGCATCACCGACGGCCTCGTTGTCCGGATTACCGGCGCCAATGTGTCCGCCCGCTTCGGCGATTGCTACTACGTCCAGTCGCCCTTTAATATCTGGGGCATCAAGGTTATCGGCACTCCCCGGGAGGACGGCGTTGTGCTGGGATGCATACGCACCGGCGACGACGGGGAAAGATATATAGAACAATTGTATTAGATTAACAACGCAAAGGAGATACAAATGGCAGTTAAAAAAGGCGACACCGTAAAGGTGCACTACGTGGGAAGAAAGCAAAACGGCGAGATTTTCGATTCCTCCGCCGGCAGAGAACCCCTGGAGTTCAAAGTGGGATCCAAGCAGGTTATAGAGGACTTCGACAACAGCGTCCTGGGTCTTGAGGTGGGCGACAAAAAGAGCTTCACCACCCCGGCGGCGAAGGCCTACGGCGAGTACGACCCCAACAAGATTATCAACCTGCCGGTGGGCGCGAAGGTTTTCATCATGACTCCCTCCGGCTACCCCATGCCGGTTGTCATCAAGGAGATTGCCGACGGCGTGATTAAGGCCGACGCCAACCACCCCTTGGCGGGCGAGGACCTGACCTTCGACGTTGAGCTTGTCGAGGTAAAGTAAAAGACACAAAAATAAAGCCTTCCGAAAGGAAGGCTTATTTTTTACGCTTGAATCACAAAACGACTTTGACGATGACTTTCTTCACCGCGGAGGCTTTTTCTCCGGGTCCGTAGACGCCGGGTTTGTGTCCGTCTTGGGGGAAGAACACGGCGAAGTGTCCCGGATTGTTGGGTACGATGATGCCTTTGCCCTCAAGGTTGTAGGTGTCCTCTCCCCGGTCGTAGGGGGTGGGGTTTTTGAGGTCGCTGACGGGGGCGTACTCGAACCGTTCGTTGCCGCTTACGACATACTGCACGTCGATGTATCTCTTGTGGGCTTCCCACTGCCGTTCGTCCACGCTCTGGGTGTCATACTCGGTGACGACGGCGAAGCAGCGCTTGCTGATGGTGTGTCTGCCCACGGACAGGGCGTTCAGGTCGTTGGACTGCAAAAAGAGCAGGGCGTCCATAAGTCCCTGATGGGTCGAATAGTAAGTTTTAGCGTTTTCCAGCTTATCGGTAATCATGGATAACTCCTATTATGGGATTGTACATTAATAGGATTATATAACATTTCGGAGAATATTGCAAGTCGCGGCCGCCGAAAATCAGAACATGTCGTTTACATTCATATACGCCACTTGGGGCGGGAAGCCGGCCATGGGCTCGAAACCGGTGACGGCGCGGATGATGTCGTCGTCACCCAGGTCCGGGTTGCCGGCTCCTATCTTTGCAAGGAAGGAGTCTTTGTTGATGATTCTCATCATGGAGCCGCCGTCGTTGAAATATTTGATGTCGGCGGCCATTCCGTAGCGGCGCATGTGATAGACGAAGGGGTCGTCCGGGGCGAGGTAGAGGGCCACGGTCTCCGCCTGCTCCCGCTTTGCGAGCTCGGCGAGGAAATTGATGATTGCCGGGTAGCATTCGGCTGTGGTGACGCCGATTTCCGTGAGTCTGGCCCGATAGGGCTTGTCGTCCACGCAGAAATAGCCGGCGAAAACGCCGTCGAGCTCAAGTACGTAGGCCTTAACGGGGGTGAACCACTCGGAGCCCTTTGAAAAGCCCTCAAACCGGTCCGGATTGCGGTAGATTGAGGCGGTGCGGCAATATGTGAGGTCGTTGTAGAGCTCGGTTATGGCCCTCATGTCCTCCCGGGCCGCTTCCCGCGCCGTGTAGGGGGTCTCCGCCACGGGCAGATGCCGAGCCTGCAGGACGAAGCGGGTGTTGTGGGGCTCCGCCATGTAGACCACATAGCCGAAGCGGTGGTAGAAGTCGCCGATGCCGAAGAGGGCGGAGGCGTCGTAGCCCTCCCGAATCATATAGTTCATCGTGTCGTTAAGCAGTGCGGCGGAATAGCCCTTCATGCGGTTCTCCCGCAGGGGCGTCTCCACACCGGCGATGCCTCCCAGGCGGATAATCGATGAGCCGACGCGCATGGGCAAATCCACCACGGTGACCCGGCTTACCATGACGTCGTCAACGAGCAGTTCCCGCAGGTAGCGGGGGTAGGTTTTGTCGATAAAAGTAGTTTTGATTTCCATAGGATTATTATATGAAATAGGGCGGCGGGTGTCAACAGCGATGGAGGACATAATTTTTTGATTTTTTACTCATTTTACCCAAAATCCCGCTTGACAATATCCCCAAATGCGTTTACAATGATAATATGCATATGTTTTCAAACGCTTGCGGCCCGCGACGTGATCGTTCCGTAATATCCCTCAACAATCGCACGTAGTGGTCAATTTAACGCGTTTGTATGAAACGTTACGTTTAACGGTCACATGTGGGCGGAAGCGTATGCATGAAAATCATCTCATTCTTTAGAAAGGACAGAAAAATGTCTATGCGAAAATTCGGCATCTTTATGCTGATTCTCTGCACCGCTTTGCTCTGTTGCGGTTCCGTTTTCGCGGCCACATACTATTGTGACTCCGTCAACGGCGACAACAACGGCGACGGCTCCGCGGAGCATCCTTGGATTAACTTCGACGGCTTTGTGAACGGCGTTGTTCTCCAGCCGGGCGACACCGTTATCTTCAAGGACGGCGTCTACGAAGGCGCTCCCGGTAACGGCCACGGTTTCACCCTCCGCCCCAGCTGCGAAGGCGTTACCTTCAAAGCGGAAAACAAGGGCGGCGCGACAATCGTTCACACCTCCTTCTGCGAGAACAACCCGGGCATTCTCAACTTCGACCTTAACATCGAAGGTGTCAGCTGCGTTATCGACGGCTTCAACTTCTCCGACGCTTCCGCCGGTATCAGAATCACCGGCAGAAAGATGGTTGAGGTAAAGAACTGCTACTTCACCGATCTCGTTCACAACAACGAGGTTCATCCCCGCGCCACCGCCATCTACATCGAGGGCGGAGGCCTTGTAGACTTCCACAACAACGAAGTCGCCTATCTCTCCGCCGGAGACGACATGGCCTGCGTTGCTATGGACAACTACGATTGGTTCGGCGAATACGACACCGCTTCCACATCCAAGTACTACAACAACCTCTTCCACGACTTCTACAATGAGGCTGCCGGCGACATCGGCGGAACCGCTTTCTGGGTCCGCGGACAAAAGGGCGGCGTTCAGATTTTCAACAATACCTTTGTTAATATCAAGACAGGTATCAGCTCCGAAAACCAGACCCGCACGCTGGCCACCAACAACATTTTCTACGGTTGCACAAGTGTTGCCCTTTCCGGCAACTGCGTAAGCAGCCACAACCTGTTCTACGGTTGCGGTACCAACTACAACGGCTGCTCCGGCGGCCCCGGCGATGTCAACGCGGATCCTCTCTTCGTGGATTCCATGAGCGACTTCAACCTGGCCTACGGTTCTCCCGCCGTTAACGCGGGTGTCGATATGGGTCTGCCCTTCATAGGCAACGCTCCCGACCTCGGTTGCTTCGAGTCCGAGTACACCGATTCCGAGTTCGGTACTCTCACCGGCACCGTTACCGACGGCAACGGCGACCCGATCTCCGGCATGAAGGTCTTCGTCTCCGCCGAGAGCTTCGGCTACACCGGCGCGGACGGCACCTACTCCTTCCCGCTGGATCCCGGCTCCTATACCGTTGACGTCATCGGCGCGGGCTACGACAGATCCTCCAACACGGTTGACGTGACAGTCCGCAAGGGTGAGACCTGCACAGCCAACTTCACCATGACCAAGGCTGTTCACACCTTCTACGTATCCCCCTACGGCGACAACACCAACCCCGGTACCCAGGATGAGCCTTGGGCCACTCCCGACGCGGGCGACAAGCAGATGCTGCTTGCTCCCGGCGACACGGTTATCGTTATGGAAGGCGAATACCTCCAGGAAAATTACCTCGGCTTTACCTTCGCCAACTGCTCCGGTACCGTGGATGAACCCATCACCTACATAGCCGAAGACGGCGCTGTAATCAACGGTGAGTACTTCATCTACAGCACTTACCCCGGCTTGAGCAGAATGCCCGCTTGTTTGGCGGTCGCGGTTTCCAACGTTGTCTTCCGAAACTTTGAGGTAGCCAACTTCAACGTGGCTGTTCTCATCTACGGCACGAAGAACTCCGGAGTCGTCATCGACGGTTTCGATATTCACGGCGGCAACCCCTGGACGGGTCTCGCTCCCGCTTGCTGCGGCGTTTACTTCGACACCAGCAAGAACTCCGCGGAAGTTATGAACTGCCGCATCCATGATTTCCAGGATTGGGCTGCGTTCATGGATATGACGTCCTACAACACCGGCGATGCTGCCGACCACGGCGTCTTTAAGTTCCACCACAACTACGTTTACAACATCAGCGGTCACGGTTCCTGGATCCGCGGCTTTGTGGAAGATTACATCTACAACAATACCTTCTACAACGTAACCGGTAATGTTATCCACACCGAAGACCTCACCGGTTCCGCTAACCCGAACGTGGTTAACAACATCTTCGCCAACTGCGGTACCGCTCTTGCCGGCAACGGCAACAGCACCGTTACCAACAGCAACAACCTTATCTTCAGCACCAACCCGGTAGCCGGCAACGTTGCTCTCGGCGCCGACACCCTGACTTCCGACCCGATGTTCACCGACGCGGCCAACGGCGACTTCTCCATCAGCGACCTGTCTCCCGCCGTCAACGCCGGTGTTGACGTGGGTCTGCCCTTCAAGGGTCCCAGACCCGATATGGGCGCTTACGAAACCGACGTAACCGTTTCCAAGACCGGTAAGATTTCCGGTACCGTTACCGGAACCTACAACGGCAACTCCTACCCGGTCGGCGGCATTACAATCACCGCGGGCGAGTTCACCGCTACCACCGCCAACGACGGTTCCTTCCTCATGGCCGTCCCCGTGGGCAGCTACACCGTTTCCGCTACCGACAGCGCCAGATTCACCTGCAACTCCGGCAGCGTTAACGTGACCGTTACCCCGGACAGCGTTGAGACCGCCAACTTCACCGGCGAAATGTTCATGGCTACCTACTATGTTGCCACCGACGGCGACGACAGCAACGACGGCTCCGAAGCCAATCCTTGGGCCACCATCACCAACGGCGACCACAAGAAGGTTCTCCAGCCGGGCGACACCGTCATCGTTAAGGAAGGCGAATACTACGTTAACGGCGCTATGAACCAGTACGACGTCAGACTCATCGAGTGCGACGGTACCGCCGAGTTCCCGATTACCTACAAGGCTCAGGGCGAAGTTAAGATCATCAACGACGGCAGCCAGAACCAGGCTCACACCAACCTGACCACCTGTCTGCACGTTTCCGCCGATTACCTCATCATCGACGGCTTCGACTTCCAGGGCGGCAGCGCTCCTTTCAGTGTAAACCACAAGGGCGCCGGTCTGGTTGTTAAGAACTGTAAGATGCACGACAGTGACTACCTGACCAGCATTTGGCCGCAGTCCGCCGGTATCTATCAGGAAGAAGACACCTGCGACCTCACTCTCGAGAACTGCGAGATCTACAACATCGGTCTCGACGCTCCCGGCGAGTGCTACGGTATTTACAACATGGGTAACTACTGGAGCGCCGTTCCCGGTGTTCAGAGTGAGTATCACAACAACTACATCCACAACGTCAAGGGCGGCGCTCTCTGCGTCCGCGGCGGTCAGTCCAATGACCTGTTCGTCAACAACACCGTTGTGGATTGTACGGCTTACGGCGTAACCACCGCCGGCGGCGACAGGCTGCCCGGAACCCTTACCGCGGTTAACAACATCTTCGTGAACTGCGGTACCGCTCTCAGAGCCGAAAGCGCGGCCTGCACCGTTACCAACAACAACAACCTCATCTACAACTGCGGAAATGTTGCCGCCAACACCGAACTCGGTGCCGGCACCA
>JAGDDM010000227.1 GCA_017958015.1 Abditibacteriota bacterium
AATCTGGTCGTAGGGCGTATACTTGGCAAAACCCTTGGTGGAAAGGGCAGCCGTGATAGCCGCGGTCAAAGTGGTCTTACCGTGGTCTACGTGACCGATGGTACCGATGTTTACATGCGGTTTGGTTCTTTCGAATTTCTGTTTAGCCATGTCTTTTTTATTGCCTCCAATAAATACTTTTCCGGGTTGTTATTTTCCCGTAATCTTTGCCACCAGTTGGTCCGCAAGTGATTTGGGAACCTCCGAATAGTGGGACGGTTGCATGGAATACGATGCTCTACCCTGGGACATCGAACGAAGAGTCGTCGCGTACCCGAACATCTCCGCAAGCGGTATGTTGGCTATGATATTCTGCGTACCGCCCGCGCTTACTTCCATGTGGTTGATGCTGCCTCTTCTCCCGTTGATGTCGGAGATGATATCACCGACGTATTCCTCGGGAGTGATGACTTCAACATTCATGACGGGTTCTTTGAGGGTAGGATTGCCCTTGCGCACCGCTTCGCGGGCCGCGAGGACGCCTGCCGACTTGAACGCCGCTTCCGAAGAGTCGACTTCGTGATAGGAGCCACCCAGGAGCGTCACCTTCACGTCCACGACGGGACACCCGGCCAGAACACCGGAATTAAGGGCTTCCTTAACGCCGGCCTCGATCGGCTTGATGTACTCTTTGGGAACATCTCCGCCGGTCACCTTGTTCTCAAACTCGAAACCTTTACCGGGCTCAAGCGGCTCCATCTCGATGATGGCGTGGCCGTACTGTCCGTGGCCGCCGCTCTGCTTAACGTGTTTGCCTTCGGCTTCGACTTTGCGGGTGATAGTTTCTTTGTAAGCTACCTGAGGAGCGCCGTGGTTGGACTCGACGTGGAACTCACGAAGCAGTCTGTCCATGATGATCTCCAGGTGAAGCTCACCCATACCTTCGATAATTGTCTGGCCGGTATTTTGATCCGTATGAGCCCTAAAGGTCGGATCCTCATTGGCGAGGCGACCGAGAGCGACGGACATCTTGTCCTGATCGCCCTTCGTTTTCGGCTCGATTGCTACGGATATAACCGGGTCGGGGAAAGAAATCGACTCGAGGACAATCGTCTCACCCTCTTTGCAGAGAGTATCGCCCGTACCGGTTATGTCCAGACCAACGGCAGCGACGATATCACCGGCGAAGACTTTGTCGACCTCTTCGCGGTGATTGGCGTGCATGCGCAGAATTCTGTTTATCCTTTCGCGTTTGCGTTTGTTGGAATTGTAAACGTAGCTGCCTCTGTCCAGAGTGCCGCTGTAAACGCGGAAGAACGTGAGTTTTCCGACATACGGATCGGTCATGATCTTAAAGGCGAGAGCCGTGAAAGGTTCATTCTCGTCCGCGTGTCGAACTACCGGAGTATCGTCGTCAACCGCCTTGACGCCCTCGATGGCGGGAACGTCCAGCGGTGAAGGCAGATAATCCAGAATGGCATCGATGAGGAACTGAACACCCTTGTTCTTGAAAGCGGAACCGCACATAACCGGAACGAACTCGTTGCTGATTGTTCCTTTGCGGATTCCCGCTTTTATCTCGGACTCGGATATTTCTTCCCCCTCGATGTACTTCTCCATGAGATCGTCGTCCAGCTCGGAAACCTTTTCCACAAGGTATTCCCGGGCCGATTCGGCTTTACCCAGGAGATTTTCGGGGATGTCCGTGATTTCGTAATCCTTGCCCAGGTCGTCGTGGTAGATGACGGCCTTCATGTCGACGAGGTTTACGACGCCCTTAAACTCCGACTCCGCGCCTATGGGCAGCTGAATCGGAACGGCGTTGGCACCCAAACGCTCGTGGATTTTCTCCACGACGTTTTCGAAATCGGCGCCCGTGCGGTCCATCTTATTAACGAAGGCTATGCGGGGGACTCTGTACTTGTTGGCCTGGCGCCAAACGGTCTCGGACTGGGGCTGAACGCCGCCCACGGCGCAGAAAAGCGCCACGGCACCGTCCAAGACTCTCATGGCACGTTCAACCTCAACGGTGAAGTCCACATGGCCCGGGGTGTCGATGATATTGATGCAGCAATCCTTCCAGAAAGCGGTGGTCGCCGCGGAAGTTATGGTAATACCCCGCTCCTGTTCCTGCTCCATCCAGTCCATAGTGGCTCCGCCCTCGTGGACTTCGCCCAGCTGATGAATCTTTCCGGTGTAGAACAGTATGCGTTCGGATACCGTTGTTTTACCCGCGTCGATGTGAGCCGCGATACCGATGTTTCGGATTTTGCTCAACGGATAATGCTGTTTCTGTGTTACTTTACTCAAAATCAATCGCCAAGTTGAATAGAGGCAGGCGTTTTCGGGGCTGCCGCGCAGCGGGTTCCCCGAAAAGCATTCCCGTATTCGGTTGCTTGGACCCCTTTCGTGTTAATAAGCCGCTCGGGTAGCGGATCTCAGTAGCGGTAGTGGGCGAAAGCCTGGTTGGCCTGCGCCATCTTGTAGGCATCTTCACGTTTCTTGACGGAAGCGCCCGTGTTGTTGGCCGCGTCCATAAGCTCGGCCGCAAGTCTCTCGACCATGGTGTTACCGCCCCGCTTGCGGGAATTGGTAACTATCCAACGGAGGGCGAGGGAAGTCTTGCGCTCGGCTCTGACTTCGACCGGAACCTGATAAGTCGCACCACCGACTCTTCTCGGTTTAACTTCAACCTGCGGCATAACGTTCTTCATGGCCTCTTCAAAGACCTCGATGCCGCTCTTGCCGGTTTTCTCTTCGATAGCTTCAAGCGCGCCGTAGACAATCTTTTCGGCTACACTCTTCTTACCTTTGATGAGCACGCGATTGATAAGACGCTGAAGCAGAATGTTCCCATAGATGGGATCGGGACTTATGTCTCTTTTCTTAGCCGGACCTTTTCTCGGCATAGCTATTCATCCTCCAATTCGAATCGTTACTTCGGTCTCTTGGCGCCGTATTTGGAGCGGCTCTGCATGCGGTTGGCCGTACCGGCGGTGTCGAGGGCTCCGCGGATGACGTGGTAGCGTACACCCGGCAAGTCTCTGACTCTTCCGCCGCGGATGAGCACGACAGAGTGTTCCTGGAGATTGTGACCGATACCCGGAATGTAGGTGGTAACTTCCATTCCGTTGGTAAGTCTGACTCTGGCAACCTTGCGAAGTGCCGAATTCGGCTTCTTCGGCGTCTCGGTTCGCACGACAAGACATACGCCTCTCTTCTGAGGATTACCCTTCAGAGCCGGCGCGGATGTTCTTTTCTTCGTCTTTTGACGACCTTTTCTTACAAGTTGGCTTATAGTCGGCAAACTGACACTCCTTGATTAGGGCACTGGGCCCAATGTTGATTAATGGGCGCGTAAGCGCACAAAAGGCTATCCGTCGGAAACCTCGGCAACTCATGTTCAAACGGATAACTCACAGTATGAAAGGCTCTGACAGCCTACATATCGGAGTAATTATACCGGAAAACGCCGATAAAGTCAAGTCGCGGTAACTATCGACGCTCGCGGTAATGCCTAAGGCACACACGCACCCTATAATATACCACATTCCGGCAAATATCGCAAGTTTAAAAGCGGGTTTTTAAAAGAAATTTTTTAAAATCTTTTTTGATCCGCCATATAAACCTCGTACCAGTCGTGGCATCCGGCCTCGAAACGGCGGCGGATCATGTCCTTGGTTTTGCGGATATGCTCCCAGGCGCACTTGGGGCTGATGCCCAGCGCCTCCCCTATTTCCTTCATGGTCATCCCCTCCAAAAAGCCCTCGAAGCAGGCCCGCTTTGTGTCCCCTATCTCAAGGGAAGCGAGAATCTTCCGAACCTCCCGCAAGGCCAACTCCGACGCAGTCTTCTCCGCCTCCCGAATCTCCGGAATCATCTCCCGGGCCCGGAGCTCCGCCCTGGCGTCGTCGTCCCGCATCTTCCTCATGAGCCCCCGCTCCGTGTACACGCCGGGAACGTCCTTCACCAGTCGTTCGATTTCGTTTTCGTAAACTTCGTTCATAAGAACCTCCTGTAAACTATTAGTGAACAGTTATATTATAGGATACAGTCCCGGTTTTGTCAACTAAAAGTTTACAGAGGATGGCAAAAAAAAGAGGCATCCCTCGGATGCCGTGGACCTTACCAATCCCGCTCGGTTTTGCCGAACTTGCCGCCGCTCTTCTGAGCCTTGCGGATTTCTCTGCAGCTCTTGCAGCGCACCGGTTCGCCGAAGCCTTTGTCCGCGAAAAATTCCTGCTCACCCACGGTGAACACGAAATCCTGACCACAGTCTTTGCACTTGATGATTTTGTCTTCCATTTTTTCCTCCTGGGATAATCTTACTCTATTTTACAGTGTTTACCGCCGTTTGTCAACTAAAAATGCGTATTCCCATGGGTAATATTTTCCGATACCGTCGTTCTGTTATTGATATCTCACCGAAAGGAGGTCACATGACGAAGGAAGAACTGGACTTGCTGGAAACTCTCACATCCTGGCGGCCCCACCCGGGTCAGCGGGAGTTTATGCTCTGCGGCTCAAAAATCAAGGTGGCGGCCTGCGGCAGACGCTGGGGCAAAACCCAAGCGGCGGCCCACGAAGCCGCGGCCATCGCCGTCGCCCGGCCCGGCTGCGTCCAAACAATCATCGCCCCCACCTACGACCAGAGCAAAATCATCTTCGACGCGGCGGAGTCGATCTTTGTCGAGGCGAAAAAGCGGATTCGGGTCACCCGCACGCCCTATCCCAAGCTGACCCTGGGCAAATCCGTCATCACCGCCCGCAGCGCCGACGGCACCGGCTTCGGTCTCCGGGGCAGAAGCGCGGACAGAATCGTCATAGACGAGGCCTCCTACGTCCGGGACGACGTCATCACCGACGTCATTTCGCCCATGCTGGCGGATCGGAACGGCACCCTTGTCATGCTGGGCACACCCAACGGCAGAAACGAGTTTTACAACCGCTTCGTCCGTGGGCAGACTCCCTCCCCGGAAATCGCCTCCTTCCGCTACCCGTCCACGAGCAATCCCCACATTTCCGCGGAGTACATCGAGCGGCAGCGAAACCGCATGCCGCCCGCCCGATTCGCCGCCGAATACGAGGCGGTTTTCGGAGACTCCGAGGACGCGGTATTTCCCCTCGCCGACATCGAAAAAGCGGAACTGCGGCCCCATTCCCTGCCTCCGGACGCCCCCGTGGTGGCCGGAATCGACTGGGCTCGGAGGGGAGACTACACGGCGGTGTGCGTCGCCCGAACCGACGGCGAAACCGCGGAAGTTGTGTTCGAGGAGCGGTTCAATCATCTGCCCTGGTCGGAGCAGGTGGAGCGGGTGTCGGCGGTTTTGGAAGAGCACAACGTCATATACGCCGCCGCGGACGCCACCGGTGTGGGAGACCCGCTGCTGGAATATCTGCGGCAGTCCGCTCCCAAAACGGAAATCGAGGGATTCACCTTCACCGCCCAATCGAAGCCGGCGCTTATCGACTCCCTGGCTTTGGCTCTATCCAAGGGAACGGTGTCTCTTCCCGAGGGCGGCCGAACCTCATCTGAGCTGGCGGACTATAAATCGGAGCGGACGAAATCCGGAAACCTCACAACCAACGCCGCCGCCGGCAGCCACGACGACACGGTCATCGCTCTCGCCCTGGCCCTTCGGGCTTCGAAATCGGTGCCGCGGTGCTCCGCCGTGGGAACAATCGGAGGGCGGAAATATAAATACATATAAGGCGATACAAAAAAACACCCGCTTCGCGTGAAGCGGGTGTTTTTCGTTACGAATATTACTTAACAGCCATCTTGGCCGCGAGCGCCACGTCGATGGGAACGGAGGGTCCCATGGTGGAGCTGACGGTGACCTTGCGGATGTATCTGCCCTTGGCGGAAGCCGGTTTGGCTTTGGTGAGGGCGGTGATGAGAGCGCCCAGGTTCTCGGTGAGCTGCTCGGCGGTGAAGGACGCCTTGCCGATGGGGGCGTGAACGATAGCGGCCTTCTCAACTCTGAACTCGACTCTGGAAGCGGTCTTAATCTCTTTGACGACCTGAGCGATGTCCTCGGCAACGGTGCCGGCCTTCTTGGAAGGCATCTTCGCTCTCAGGATGGAGCCGAGGCGGCCGATGAGCTTCATGACATCCGGGGTAGCCAGAAGGACGTCAAAGTCCATCCAACCCTTCTGGATGTCGGCAACGAGGTCTTCGCCGCCCACTCTGTCGGCGCCGGCGTCGATGGCGGCCTGAGCCTTTTCGCTTGAGGTGATAACCGCGACCTTGCGGACCTTACCGGTGCCGTAAGGAAGGTTGGTGGTACCTCTTACCATCTGATCGCCGTGTCTGGGGTCAACGCCCAACTTGATGGCAACGTCAACCGTCTCGTCAAACTTGGCGGTGGCTGCCTTCTTTACCAGTTCCAAGGCCTCAAGGGGAGCCATAGGTTCAACTTCGCCAACGGTCTTTGCGGCTTCGTTGTATCTTTTTCCGTGTGTAGCCATAAAATCCTCCTACAAGTCCCGTTTCGGGATATCAACCGCCCTCGGGCGGTCTGCCGCTTGTATAAAATACAAACTTTAGTCTACGACCTCGATGCCGGCGCTTCTGGCCGTACCGGCAATGGTCTTCATCGCGGCTTCGACCGTGTTCGCGTTGAGATCCTGCATCTTGTACTCGGCAATCTCGCGAACCTGGGCCCAAGTCACTTTACCGACTTTCTCGGTGTTGGGTCTGCCCGACGCGCGGTCGAGACCGGCCGCCTTCTTGATGAGCTCCGCCGCGGGGGGAGTCTTCAGAATGAAGGTAAAGGAACGATCTTCGTAAACCGTGATTTCGGCAGGAATGATGTTGCCTGCCTGCTGGGCGGTCTTTTCGTTGTAAGACTTCACGAACTCCATGATGTTGATACCGTACTGCGAGAGCGCGGGACCTACGGGAGGAGCGGGAGTAGCCTTACCGGCGGGAATCTGAAGCTTGACGATTCCCATGACTTTCTTCGCCATTTTTATGCCTCCGTATCGGCAAATGCCGATGTATTAATTAATCGATTTTTTCTACCTGATCAAACTCAAGCTCGACCGGAGTATCTCTGCCGAAGATGGAAATGAGTACTTTGAGTTTTTCCTTTTCGACATTGATTTCCTCGATTTTTCCGGTGAAGTCGGTAAAGGGACCGTCCTTCACCCGTATTACTTCATCCACAGCCCACTTGACGCGGGGTTTGGCCTCGGGAGATTCCAAAGCGCGGAGAATATCATCTACCTCGCCGGGCTCCAAGGGAATGGGGTTGTTGCCGGAACTTACAAAGCCCGTAACGCCGCTGGTTCCCCGCACAAGGTGCCAGGTGGATTCATCCAAAATCATTTCGACAAGCACATAGCCCGGGAAAATCTTGCGCTTGATTTCCCGGCGCTTGCCGTCTTTTTTCGTAACCTCGAGCTCCGTGGGAACCAGGACTCTGAAAAATCTGTCGCTCAGATTCAGAGATTCCGCTCTCCGCTCAAGGTTCTCTTTAACCTTGTTTTCGTGTCCGGAATAAGTATGGACCGCGTACCACTGTCTTCTGCTCATGGAAATCCTTAGTGGTGGTGCTGCTCCAGCCAGTTGGTAACCTGTCCGAAGATGTAGTCGAAGCCGGCTATCCAGATACTGACGATAGCCACGGCAACGATGACCACGAGGGTGTACTGCTTAAGCTCTTCCGGGGAAGGCCAGGCGCATTTATACCGAACCTCGTTGTAACATTCCTTTATGAACTTTCCGGCTTTTTCAAAAACTCCTCCGTTAGACGCCGCCGCCTTCGGAGTATTAGCGTTTGCCATTGATTATCCCTCCACAGGGTAAAAGTGGCAGGGGCTACAGGGCTCGAACCTGCGACACCCGGTTTTGGAGACCGGTGCTCTACCAACTGAGCTAAGCCCCTGCGTTATACGCCCTTTTGGGCGCGAGATATATTATACCGGATTTGCCGAAAAATGCAAACCCGGATATAATAAACTTTACTTGGACTCGCGATGGACCGTTACTTTCCGATCCCAAGGGCAGTACTTTTTAAGTTCCAATCTCTCCGGATTGTTTCTCTTGTTCTTGCTGGTGGTGTAGTTTCTTCTCTTACACTCTTCGCAAGCGAGATTGATGACGATGCGGACATCGCCGCCGCTTTTCTTTGCCATTTCTTTGCTCCGTTAAATCGGTGCGCCCGAGAGCGCACCGAATGATTTCTT
This sequence comes from Abditibacteriota bacterium, assembly GCA_017958015.1. Classification (GTDB taxonomy): domain Bacteria; phylum Armatimonadota; class UBA5829; order UBA5829; family UBA5829; genus RGIG10368. Next base: position 8,173 of record JAGDDM010000227.1, read on the forward strand.
TATCAGCCCATAACCTCGGCGATAACGCCGGCGCCTACGGTGTGTCCGCCTTCGCGGATAGCGAAGTTCAGACCCTGCTCGAGAGCGATGGGAACGATGAGCTCGGCGGTAATGGTTACGTTGTCGCCGGGCATGACC
>JAGDDM010000228.1 GCA_017958015.1 Abditibacteriota bacterium
AATCTGGTCGTAGGGCGTATACTTGGCAAAACCCTTGGTGGAAAGGGCAGCCGTGATAGCCGCGGTCAAAGTGGTCTTACCGTGGTCTACGTGACCGATGGTACCGATGTTTACATGCGGTTTGGTTCTTTCGAATTTCTGCTTAGCCATAGTATAGCCTCCACAATAAAATTAAATGGAGCCCACAATGGGATTCGGACCCATGACCTCATCTTTACCAAAGATGTGCGCTACCCCTGCGCCATGTGGGCTTATAGGAAATGGTGGGGAGAACTGGATTCGAACCAGTGTAGGCATCGCCAACAGATTTACAGTCTGCCCCCTTTAGCCACTCGGGCATCTCCCCTTATTTAATTAAGAGTTGGAGCCGACGATGGGACTCGAACCCGCAACCTGAGGTTTACAAAACCACTGCTCTGCCATTGAGCTACGTCGGCACGAATCTGACCCGACATCGGGCAACACAGTATATTATACAGACCGAAAGCCCGTTTGTCAAGGGCTTTTTCGGGGGATTTTAAACTTTTTTCCGTTTTTTGGCGTTTAAATCCCCCAATGAGAAGGTTTTTTCACCGGATAATGGGCTTTTTCCAAAGTCCGGAAGCGTACATGACGAGACTCAGCACCGTGCCCACCACAAAACTGCACAGCATGCCGTACCAAACGCCGTTCACGCTGTTTAATTTATCGGCAAAGTATATGCAGAGGGGCACTCTGGCGCCGCAGATGGAGAACAATGATATACAGGTAACGATAAACGTATATCCGGCCCCGTTCAGAACGCCGTTGGCGGCGAACATGAGGGAAAAGAGAATATAGGCCGGTCCCACGGTGCGCAAATACACGGTGCCTATATCGATAACTTGGGGGTCCGTGGTGAAAATCTTCAGCAAAAAGTGGGGAAATATCACCGCCACCAGTGTTCCGAAGGCGGATATAACCGCGGACATGGCCAGTCCCACCGCGAAGACTTTTTTCACCCGTCTGTACTTCTGAGCCCCGATATTCTGACCGGTCATGGTGGCTACACTGGCGCCGAAGGTAAGAGCCGGCAAAAAGGCGATGGTGTCGATTCTGCCGCAGGCGCCGAAGGCCGCCGCCGCCGCCGCGCCGAACCGGTTGATGATGCCGGTGACGGCGAACATGGCGAGGGATATAATGGAATACTGAATCACCGAGGGGAAACCTATCTTGATGTTCAGCCAAGCGATATGCCAATCGAAGTGAACAAGGTTCGCCTTCCTGAGGGCCACGATGCTGTCCCGCTTATGGAGATAGACGATGAGTCCGACGGTGGCCGCGATTTGGGAAACAACCGTTGCCCAAGCCGCGCCGTGGAGGCCGAGTTTGGGGAACCCCAACCATCCGAAGATGAGGAATGGGTCCAAAATCGTGTTAATCACCAGCGCCACAACCTGGAAATAGAGGGGCGACTTGGAATCGCCGATACCCCTAAGCAGAGAGCTCAGGTGAACCAAAACAAAGCCGAAGGGCAGAGACGTGAGAAATACCCGGGTGTATATCACAGCGTCCCGGAAAATCTCCGGCGGCGTATTCATAAGCCGGGCCATATTCGGGGCGTAAATTTCGCCCACAACGGAGATGATTATACCCAAAACAAGCATAAACAACGTGGTTGTGCCCACGGTTCTGCGGACTCGGTCGTAGTCCTTGGCCCCGAAGAACTGGGACATGAGAATGCCGGCGCCCAAACTGAGACCTATGGACACGGCCACCAATACGAATATGGGGGCGAAACTGACGGTCATCGCCGCCAGTTCTTCCTTGCCCAGGCCCCTGCCGATCCACACCGCGTTCACGATGTTGTGCAGGAACTCCACAAGGTTGCCTATAAGCATGGGCACGGAAAAAGCCAAGAGATGCCGGGGGATGTTTCCCACGGTCATATCCACGGATTGTTTCTCTATTGCCTCGTCGGAGTTCAGAGTTTTGTTTTTGTCGTTGTCCATGGGTATATTATACAATTATTTTCAGCGATTTTCAATAAAACCCTCGGGAAAACACGCGCAAAAAAAGCCGCCCGCGGGCGGCTTTTTTTGCGGAGAATTATTTTTTAACTCTTCTCTTCAGTCCGAAAGCGGAGCCGAGACCCATAAGGGCGTAGGCGATTGCCGCCGGTTCGGGAACTTCCGTTTCGTCTTCGGGGAAGTACTGTACGGATCCTTTGGTGCCGGGCACGACGAACCACACATAGTCGCCGCCGATTTCGGTGTTTACGCTCACAACGGTCTGACCGTCATAAGCGGAAGCGTTGCCCCACAACACATCCGCGGGATTCAGATAATAAACACCGTCGCCGTCGAAAGGAGTATTGTATATCAACTGCCCTTCGTCGAAAATGAGGTAAGTGATTAACGACTTCTGACCCGGTTCATCATCAATGATAGGGACAATCTCCTCGGGCTGCATATACCTCGGCTCCATGTTGTCGAAACCGGTTACCCTAACGGGAACGGACTCGTTCTGATCGAAAACCCAACCGCTGACGTTGCGGCTTATCACATCAACGCGATACATATCGTATCCGATTACCGTTTCCTCGGGCACGGGATAATCAATGACGAAACCCGCGGGATTCAGATCGCTGAGGTATTCTCTGAGCCCGCTTTCCTCGTTGTAAGTAGTCCAATCGGTAATACTCACCGCGAAGGCGGAAGAAGCGACCAAGCAAACAAGAGCTATAATCATCAAAGCTTTTTTCATTGTTTTCACCTCCTTTCGTTCGGGATTTTGTATGTCTGAAATTTATTATACTATCTATCCGCGGAAATTGTCAAATAAAATATGCCGGCCCCGCTGACGAATCATAAAATCCGCCGGCGAAGCCGACACTCAACTCGCCCCATGGCGATTATACTCTTACCGGTTCCTTAAAAGCCACCTTTCCTCCCCGGACGGTGGCGTAGACGATATCGCCGGAGCGGAACTTGCCTTCCAAAAGGGCGTCGGACAGGGGGTCCTCGATGAGCTCCCGCAGCTTCCGCCGCAGAGGTCTGGCTCCGAACTCCGGGTCGAAGCCCGCTTCCGCCGCGTGCTCCAAGAGTTTGTCCGTAACCTCAAGGGTTATGTTCCGCTCCCGCAGCCGGGCGGCGATGTCCTCCACCATAAGGCCGGCGATTTTCTTGATGTCCCCCGGCGTCAGGCGGTTGAAGATAACCGTCTCGTCGATTCTGTTCAGAAACTCCGGCTTGAATATCTTCTTCGTTTCCTCGGTTATCCGGGCGGACATGTCCCGCTCACCGAAGGCGTCGGAGGCGAAACCTATTTTGGCGCCCTGCTTAATTTTGGCGGCGCCCACGTTGCCGGTCATAATGATGAGGGCGTTTTTGAAGTCGGCGATTCTGCCGCGGGAGTCCGTGAGCCGCCCGTCCTCGGAAATCTGCAGCAGCAAATCGTACACGTCCGGGTGGGCCTTCTCAATCTCGTCCAGCAAAATCACGGAATAGGGGTGCCGACGCACGGCCTCGGTGAGAGTGCCGCCCTCGTCGTAACCCACGTATCCGGGAGGCGCGCCGATGAGCCGGGACACGGAGAACTTCTCCATATACTCCGACATATCTATCCGCACAAGGGCGTTCTCGCTCTCGAAAAGCTCCGCGGCGAGGGCCTTGGCAAGTTCCGTCTTGCCCACGCCGGTGGGTCCCAGGAACAGGAAAGTTCCCATGGGCCGCCGGGGATCCTTTATGCCGCTGCGGGCTCTGCGGACAGCCTTGGCAATCTTCCGCACCGCCTCGTCCTGACCGATGACCCGCTTGGACACGGTTTCCTCAAGGGACATAAGCCGCTCCCGCTCGGATTCGGTGAGTCTCGACGCGGGAATGCCGGTGCCGGAGCTGACCACCGCGGCGATATCTTCCTTGGTGACGATGTTGCTCTCCGCCTCGGATCTGCGGGCATACTCCGCTTCCATCTCATCCAGGCGCCGCTGCATATCCGCTTCCGCGGCCCGGAGCTTTTCCGCCTTGTCGTAGTTGAACTCGTCCACGCAGGCGGAGATTTCGTCCCGGACCTTCCGTATGGCTTTCCGGGTCTCCCGGAGTTCCGCGGGCTTGGTGGCGCCCCGAAGATGGACGTAACTGGCGGCCTCGTCCATAAGATCGATGGCCTTGTCCGGCAGTTTCCGATCGGGAATGTACCGGTCCGACAGCCGCGCCGCCGCGTTCACCGCGTCCGGCTCAATCTTCACGTGGTGGAACTCCTCGTACTTGGGAGCAAGACCCCGCAGAATCTCGACGGTCTCGTCGATGGTGGGCTGCTCAACGCGAATGGCTCTGAACCGTCTGTTGAGGGCGGCGTCCTTTTCTATATATTTGGAATACTCCTCCGCGGTGGTGGCGCCTATGCACCGAATCTCACCCCGGGAGAGAGCGGGCTTCAGCATGTTGGCGGCGTCAACGGAACCCTCCGCCGCGCCGGCGCCGATTATGGTGTGGAGCTCGTCGATGAAGAGGATAACCTCCCCTTTGCGCTGTTTCAGCTCGTCGATAACCGCCTTCATGCGCTCCTCGAACTCGCCTCTGAACCGGGTTCCGGCAATCATGGCGGGCAAATCGAGAGCGATAAGCCGGGTACCCAGAAGTTTGTCCGGCACGTCCTCCGCCACTCTGCGCTGGGCCAGGCCCTCCACGATGGCGGTTTTGCCCACGCCGGGCTCGCCCACAAGGCAGACGTTGTTCTTGGTGCGCCGACAGAGGACACGCACCGCGTCCTCTATCTCCCCGAATCTGCCGATGCAGGGGTCAAGGGATTCCTTGGCGGCCAGATACGTGTAATCGGTGCCGAACTCCTCCAGGGCGGTCCGTCTCTTGGCGTGCTCAAAGGCGGGCGGCGCCAACTCTCTGCGCTCCGCCCCCGCCTTTCCGGCTTCTTCCCGGAGGGCGTCCAGAGTAATCTCGAACTTCTTCATGACCACCGCGGCCAGCCCCTCGCCTTCCCGGAGAAGGGCTATGGGCAAAAACTCCGTGCCGATGGTGTCGCTGCCCATACGCCGGGCTTCGTCGTAGGCAAGGTCGATGACCCGCTTTGCCCGGGGAGTCAGCTTTATGTCGTCGGAGGCCGGAGAGCCGCCGCCGCTGACCATGTGGGACAGTGTCTCGTTCCGGAGGTCGTTTACATCTATATTCATCCGCTTGAAAATCTTCGCGGCGGTGTTGTTCTCCTCGGATATGACGCCGAGAAGAATATGTTCGGTGGAAATATATTCGTCGCCGTGCTTAAAGGCCTCTTCCTTGGCGCGGAAAAAAGCGCGGCGCGCGTCTTCGGTAAATCTGTGAAGCATAATTTACCTCCTATCTGGGGACAATATTACGGGACAAAATCGGGACGAACACTTTCGCGCCCGCCCCGATGAAAAACTCTCTTGTAGGTTTCTGCCTACCGAACTAATTTCTCCACTTCTGCGTAAACTCTCTGAATCTCTTCAAAGTGTCCAAAGTGAGGGGTCCGGGTTTGCCGTCGGCGATGGGTCTGCCGTCCAGCTGGACCATGGGGATGACTTCCGCGGCTGTGCCGGTGAGGAAGGCCTCGTCGGCGGTATAAAGGTCGAATCTGGTAAATGTGCCCTGCTTGACCTTGATGCCCTGAGCGTCGAGAATCTCCAGAACCGTCTTGCGGGTGATTCCCTCGAGAATGCCCAGGAAAGCGGCGGGGGTGCAAACCTCTCCGTCCTTGACGAAGAAGATGTTGTCGCCGGTGCACTCGGCCACGTAGCCGTTGGGAGTGAGCATAAGTCCCTCGCCGGCGCCCACGAAGTTGGCTTCCATCTTGGCCTGAATGTTGGCCACGTACTTACCGGTGGACTTGATTCTGGGCTCGAGAATGTCGGGAGCCGCCACTCTCGTGGCAACGGTCACAACATCCAGACCGTTCTGATAAGCGGACTCGGGATAGAGAGCCAGCTGGGAGGTGGAGATAACAACCGTGGGATCGCACTTAATCTTTTTGGGGTCGAGACCAAGGGATACGCCTCTGGAGACGGTGACTCTTATGTAAGCGTCCTTCACCTCGTTCATCTTGACCAGCTTCTTCATGTTCTCCGCGAACACGTCCTCGCCGTAGGGCATATTAATCCACAGAGCCTTGCAGGCGTTGTAGAGGCGGTGTACGTGGTCCTTGAGGCGGAAAACCTCGCCGTTGTAGGCGCGGATGCCCTCGAAGGCGCCGTCGCCGTACATGAAACCGTGGTCGTAAATGGAAAGATGAGCGTCCTCAAAGGGAATGAAGTCGCCGTTAAGAAAAACAAAATTATTCATAACAATTACTCCTGTAATTTAATACCTGTATTATGCCCACCACATCTCCGGGGCGGGTTCGTCGATGACGCAGTTCCGGAGGAAGTTCACCGCTTTCCCCAGACCCTCGTCAACACTCATAAGCACGTCCTCGTGCTCGATGGAGAGAACGTAGTCGTAGCCCACCAGCCGCAGAGTGCTGATGATGTCCCGCCAAACCCTGGGGCCGTGGCCGTAACCCACGGTGCGGAAGGTCCAGCTTCTGTCGAGGACCTTGCCGTAGGGTGTGGTATCGTTGCAGCCGTTGACGGCAATATTGGACTTGTCCAAAGCGCAGTCCTTGGCGTGGACGTGGTAAATGGCGCTGCCCAGAGCCTTAATGGCGGCAACCGGATCCACGCCGTTCCAGAAAAGATGGCTGGGGTCGAAATTGCAGCCTATGCCGTCGCCGCAGGCCTCCCGCATGCGGAGCATGGTGGCCACGTTGTAGACGGCAAAGCCGGGATGCATCTCGAAGGCGAACTTAACGCCGGCCGCCTTTGCCGCCGCGCCCTCTTTTTGCCAGTAGGGAATGAGAACCTCTTCCCACTGATACTTCAGGGCCTCGGCGTAGTCCGGGGGCCAAGCGCAGGTGACCCAGTTGGGCATTGTGCCCTCCGGGGAGCCGCCGGGACAGCCGGAGAAAGTGTTTATGACGCCGATTTCCAACTCGGAAGCAAGCTTGATGGTGTCATCCTGAAGCTTCTTCGCCGCGTCGGCGACAGCCTTGTTGGGGTGAACCGGGTTGCAGTGGCAGGAAAAGGCGCTTATCTTGAGACCGGCGTCGCTTATTTTCGCCATGAACTCTTTGCGGGCGTCCTTGCTCTCAAGGAGCTTCGCCATGTCGCAGTGGGAGTCGCCGGGATAGCCGCCGGTGCCTATTTCCACATAATCAAGGCCGAAGGACTTTGCCTTGGCCAGCATATCGTCGAGAGACAAATTATTGTAAAGAGCGGTAACAACACCGATTTTCATGATAAAAACCTTTCTGACGGTAGTATCTTTTATTATACTCTCTCTTTGAAAAAAAATCAAGTTTTCATATAAAGGGAAAATCCGGTATAATGAATTCGGGAGTCAATCGTGACTATCCCTCGAACAAACCGGAAAGGAAACCGTTATGAAAAAGATTGTAATCCTCTCGGTCCTCGCCGTTATGGCGGTATGTTCCGTCGCCTGCTTCGCCACCGTGAAGAACAAGACCAAGGCGCCGGACTTCACTCTCCCCGTGGCCGGCAAGGAAAAGCAGAAAGTCACCCTGTCCAAGCAGACGGGCTACGTGCTTCTCGTTGACTTCTGGGCCACCTGGTGTCCGCCCTGCCGCAAGGAGATTCCGGAGCTCATGAAGCTCAAGAAGGACTACAAAGGCAAGCCCTTCAAGCTCATCGGCATCGCCGCCGACGACGAGGAGAGCGACGTTGTGGCCTTCATTCGGAAGAACAATCTGGACTACACCGTCCTCTTCGATCCCCGGGTGAAAACCACCGGCGAGAGCTACGAGATAGAGGCCTTCCCCACCACCTACATCATCGACAAAGAGGGCAAGGTGGCCGCCTCCTTCGTGGGCTTCCGGGGCGACGAGATTAAGTACATGAAAAAAGTCATCGACAAATGTCTCG
>JAGDDM010000229.1 GCA_017958015.1 Abditibacteriota bacterium
CGTATCTGTTCGTCAAATCCGAGCGTATACACACCGTTGCCTTTCCAAGGAGTTTGGTAGAATATCGCATTACCGTTATATGGCGCTTCAAATATTCGAATTAATATTGTAGCGGTACCGGGAAATGGAGTTCCTTGATCCGGTTTAACGACAAGATCGTCAAAACCGGTAATCCTAACCTGAAATGTTGTTGCATCATTAGTAACTATGTTAACAAAGGGATTCCAACCGGGGGAAACGGTTTCGCTCAGAAATTCCGCCATCGGTCTGTTTTCCTCGTCCCACATTTCCGAATTGGCGGTAACGCTGAAACCTGCGGGAGCGATATCGGTAATCAAACCGTCGTATATAACCGGGTTAATATAACCGTCGCTAACGCACCAGTCGCTGATTATTACTTCGGCGAAAGCCGAACCGCAAATAGCGCAAAGCACGGCAATAAAAACAAGTATCTTTTTCATTTTAATCTTCCTCCTTCGGAATCCCGATAGCCGGAGATGTCAAGAGTTTGGTTCTCCGACACCGTCATGCTGCCCACGTACACGGGGGTGGTGTTATTGAAATCACCGCCGTAGCGGGCAACGAAGAGATAGCTCCCGACTTTGTAGGTCGAGAAGACGTTGTCCAAGTTGACGGTGGTCGGGTCAGCCCACAGGCATGAGGACGCCGTCATCAGGAACAACAAGAGAAGAATTTGTTTGGTGAACTTCATTGCAAAAGCTCTCCTTTCGTAAGATTTGAAAGCCGTTAGATTGACTTCCTACTGTCATTATACTATAATGGGGATAGGCTTGTCAGTCATTGAAATGACAAAAAGGAGATTTTTTAAAATGATTTTCAGTTTTTTTCCCGATACGTGCCTTTTTAAGGGCATAGCGCCCCATGACATCAAGACATTGATGGACTATTTCGATTCCGAAGAAAAGGAATACAAGAAAGGCGACATCATTTTCAGAGCCGGAACCGCCACTCCGAAGATAGGCATTATCGAAAAGGGAACCGCCAATGTTGTTATAAACCACCCCTGGGGAACATCAAGCGTGTTCGGGCAGTTGAAAGACGGCGATGTCTTCGGCGGAGCCTATGACACCATCTCCGCGAGCCGCCTTGTGTGCGACACCGTGGCGGCGGAGAACTGCAAGGTAATGTTTTTCGATATGAATAAGATGCTGACAATCACCGACAACAGCCCGAAAGATCATATCGTTGTAATGCGCAATCTCGTGCAGATAGCGTCGGAAACTTGTCTCGGCCTCGCCGAAAGAATGATACATACCGCACCCAACTCCCTGCGCCACCGCATTATGTCCTACCTCGCGGACCTCGCGATGAAAAACGACTCAAACAAGTTTAAGGTGCCCTTCGGGCGGCAGCAGATGGCGGATTATCTGAACGTGAACCGAGTCGCCATGTGCGGAGAGCTGTCCAAAATGCAAAAAGACGGACTCATTAAGTTTCACAAGTTCGACTTTGAGATTTTCTTCGGCAACAGGTGACACTCAAGACACAAAAAAAGGCTCCCTTTCGGGAGCCCTTTTTTGTTGTGTATTTACTTGGCGAGGTACTTAATGAGATTCACGAGAATTATCTCGCCGGTGGCGCCGTTACCCACGCACTCCCGGAGGTTCAGGGAGTTGACGTAGAGCATACCGTTGCCGTATTTGTATCCGCCCAGGGTGATTCCGCCCTTGACGCCGTTCTCGAAGGGCCAAGAGGTGTCGATACCGGCGGCGATAAAGTCGTCGGGGGCGGGCATATCATGCCAGAAGGTGTGGCCGATGACCTGTCTGTATGTAAAGTGGTCCATAAATCCGGTGGGCAGACCGTCAAAGACCGGGTGTCCGGGCTTCGCGAAGTCGTCCCGGAGATAGAGCCACTGGTCTTTTTGCGCCAGCGCGGGCAGTCTGCCGCCGTTGTAATCGCCGTACTTGCCCACGGGCAAAGGCATTTCCGCTCCCACAACGCACTTCAGCATAAGGAGGGTAGCGCCGCCTTTCTCCGCCAGTCCGAAACAGGTGTCCGTGTCCCCGCTCAAATCCGTAACAACCACAAGTTTGGGTTGGTCGCCGTTCTTGTAGACCGAGACGTCGCAGCCGAGGCTCTTGAGGAAGGCCTCCAAATCCGCGTCGGACTTCCAGAGGGTGACTTTCTTGCCCTTCAAGGCGTCCTTTGAGAGGGGCTCGTAGACGTATATATCGGTTTCGGAGTATGTGGGCGCGCCGCCGGAGAGCATATCCATTCTGAGGGTGTATGTGCCCGCCTCGCAGCCGCCCAGGCTCAGGTTCTCGTCGAACACCGGAATAACGAAACTCTCCTCGTTGCCGGTGACATTGACGTTGTAGGTCTTGTCGAAGACTCTTGTCATGTCCGCCTTGTTCACAAGCTGCACCCGCACGGGGTAGGTGCCGGGCTTCAGAACGTCCTCGTTAATCAGCACGCCGTCGATGTGGGTTGACATGTTTGAGTAGAGGTTCATGGGCTCGGCGAAGGAGCACATGCGGAGCTTGGCGAAGCACTCGCTGATTGCGTCCACGGTGCCGGGCTTAAACTCTCTGAACTTGGTGACCAGACCCTCGCCGGTGAAGCCGTGGTCCGGGCCGCCGGTGACGGAGTAGCCCACCATCTTGGGGTTGGACCGCAGACAGTCGATGCCGAACTGCCGCTGTTTGGCCATGGCGGC
>JAGDDM010000230.1 GCA_017958015.1 Abditibacteriota bacterium
AAAGTCCTTATGAAGGATTGGGACGCCGTGACCTGGTCCGGCAAGACCCATATGTGCGCCGATCTGCGATTTGAGGATATCATTCCCGATCCCGACGGTAACATCACCGTCACCCTCACCGCCAAAGGCGAGGAAGACGCCCTCATTCAGGGCATCGAGATAGAATAAATCAAAATCAGCGATTCCCCCGATTTTTTGTCGGGGGAATCGCTTTTTTTCGCGAAATTCGATACGGATATAATCACGGAGACGGTAATCATATGCGGCTTCTTTTTTTTGACAAGCAAAGGGACGGGTGTGATATAATGTATTTGTTGATTTTTGATTGGGAGGCAACAAATGATAAAAAAACTGTGGTTCACTTTTGCCCTCGGGGTATTTCTCTGCGGCTCCGCTTTCGCCGCCACGTACTACGTGTCGCCCGCCGGTGACGACGTGAGGGGCAAGGGCACTAAAGAGGCGCCTTTCGCCACGATCGGTAGGGCGGACGAGCTTATGCTCCTTGCTCCCGGGGACGTTGTGTCCGTCGCCGCCGGAAGTTACGACGCAATCAGGCACACCTTCGCTTCCGGCACCGATGACGCTCCCATTGTCTACAAAGGCGAGGCGGGGGCCCGGGTCAAGTCCTCGGTTGAGTTCGGCACCGCCGACATTCCGGTTTCCTACATCACCCTTGAGGGCCTTGAGTTCGAGTGCACCGTGAACTTCCGGGGCTCCTCCGAGCGGAACTCCGTCAAAGGTTGCCTCTTCGACATTCCCGCGGGCAAGGCCTGCGCCGCTTTCCACTTCGGCGATCAGTGTGTTTTCGAGGGGAACAGAGTCCTCGTTAAAGAGGGCGAAACCACCGCTCTCGTTGAGATTTGCGATTACAGACGATGCGCGCCCAAGGACAACAAGATTGAGGGCGGAGAAGTCCAAGAAGTTCGCTATGCCGCCGACGCCGTAAAGTTCGGCCACTTCCCCAACACCAAAAAGCACAGGGTGCTCCAGTGCGACTTCCACATGCACACCTCCGACGGCAGCGACGGCAAGGTTGATGTTGCGTACCGTGTAATGGAGGCCAAGGCCATGAACCTGGACGTCATCGCCATCACCGACCACGGCGACAACGTGGCCACCCGGGGTTACGCTGAGGGTCAGCGGCGGAAAATCGCGAAGCTGGCGGAGGAAAACGACATGATTATCCTGCCGGGCTTCGAGACCGGTTTGGGGAAGGACAATCTCCGCTGGAGAGAGCATATTGTCACATTCGACAGCGACGCCGATCCCGTGGAGTACGACCACAATCTCAAGGAGGACGGCGGCGACCACGACTACATGAAGCGGTTGAAGCAGGTTTACGAGGAGGGTAGCTTCATCATCTGGCCCCATCCCGACAGCGACACCGTGGAGTTCGAGGAAGTGACCCTTGTGGACGAGCTTGCCAGAGAACCCATGAAGAAACTCATCGACGCCGGAATCATGAAAGGCATCGAGGTGGCAAACGGCGAGACCGCCTATCTGCCGGGCCGCTTCTGGGGCGATGTTTACGAGCAGGATATGGGACCCCGGGGCGCGTGGCTGTGGAACCGTTGCATGGACTACGCCCTGAAGAAAGGTCTCACAATATTCGCCAACACCGACACCCACTATCTCCGGGAGCCCTGCTGCACCCTCGTTCTCGTTGACGAGCGGAGCCGAGCGAGCGTGCGGGA
>JAGDDM010000231.1 GCA_017958015.1 Abditibacteriota bacterium
GAGATGTGGGCCAATGCGGTTAGCAGATATCTCGATAAGGTTCTCTGATATAAGACCGTTCGGCTCGAAAAGCACGTTGTCTTTATCGGACCCGCAAGTGATGTCGCTTTGCTAGTGATGTATCGCTTCGCGATGTGATGTTTGCTCTTCGAGCAAGTGATGTGCGCTTCGCTTCGCTGGCGCGTGGCGGTGTCGCCTACGGCGACGGATTATACACCCGTTTTATAAAGTAGGTGTTGTAATTCAAAGCGTTATCAATTATAATTAAATAAGATATATCGGCGCTCGGTTTCGATTATCGGGCGCCGATTGTATAAGAAGAACGGGACTCGGGCAAAGGACGTCAGCCGACGCGGCGTTGCGGGTTGTATAATCCGTTTTGCGACAGCAAAACACCATCGCTGACCCCAGACCCCGGACCCCTGATCCCTAACATCGAGGTACTGTTATGAAAAAAATCTTACTCGTTCTCTCTTTCATCGCTCTCTGTGGCGCTTCCTTTGCCGCCACGGTCACAAAGACCGACGACGGCTATGTGGCCAAGGGCAGTCTCTACGAAGCGACCCTTGACGGCAATGGCTTTATGACCTCCCTCAAAGTGGGCGGCACGGAATGTTTCCGGGATTCCGGCTACGTGGGCAATCAGGCCAAGCCCGAGGAGCGGCAGACCACCGATTCTCTGACGCAGGACGGCAACAAGCTGCTGGCAAAGGGCGAAAACTTCACCGCTTCCTACACTTTCACCGACGACAACGTGAAGATTGATTTCGTGGGCGAGAAGTGCAGATACAACCTCCGCTTCGATCAGGAAAGATACAACCGCTGGCCGGATATGAGCTGGCGCAAGGCCCGGGTTACAATCAATTACTACAACCACTTCGCCTATTTCCTGAGCGACAAGTACAATTTGCTGGTTCGGGGCATGGAGATTAACGGCGTGGCCACCGCTTTCAGCGTTGAGCCCACCATCACCCTCACCCCGCGAGTCAACACTCCCGCCGAAGTCGAAAAGTACAACGACATGAACGGCATAGCGAGCGACACTCTCTCCGTGACAAGTCCCATGGATTACAGAGTGTTCCAGCGGGCCACCAAGTACGACGGCAAGGTTGTGTTCTCCGGCAAGACAAACGGCGACGCCGTCCGGGTCAAGGTTTCCGGCACCTCTCTGAAGGGTGATTTCGACACCGGCTTCGTGAACACTACCCTCAAGAACGGCGAGTTCTCCGCGGAGGTCCCCGTCACCGCCGGCGGCTGGTACAAAGTTGTTATAAAGGCTCTTAAGAACGGCAAAGTCATAGGCGAGAAGACGATTAACCACGTTGGCGTGGGCGAGGTCTTTATCGGCGCCGGTCAGTCCAACTCCACCAACTTCGGCCAGTATCAGATTGTGAACACAACCGGCATGGTGGCGAGTTTTGACGGCGAGACTTGGCAGCCCGGCAACGCTTGTTTCCTGGGCACCCACGATTATACCGCTTCCGGATGTTACTACCCCGCCTTCGGCGACGCTCTTTACGAGATGTACAAGGTTCCCGTGGCGGTGGCTTCCACCGGTCACGGCGGCACCGGCATCGAACAGTGGTTGCCGGACGTTGTTCCCGGCCCCGGCTACCCCGCTCCGGAAAACGGTTCCATGTACAGCTTCATGATTAACAGAATGAAGCAGCTGGGCGAGGGCGGTTTCAGAGCCGTGTTGTGGCATCAGGGCGAGCACAACGCCAAGGACCCGGTTGACGTTGAGTATAACAACATGGTGAAAATTATCGAGACCTCCAAGAAGGACGCGGGCTGGGAGTTCCCTTGGTTCGTGGCCAAGGTTTCCTATCACAACCCGAATCATCCCTCCTGGCCCAACATTCGGGAAGTCCACGCCAGACTGTGGGCCACGGGAGTTGCCGAAAAGGGACCGGACACGGACACCCTCACCGGCGACATGAGAGACTACAACGGCAACGGAATCCACTTCTCTCCCAAGGGCCTCAAGCGCCACGGCGAGATGTGGGCCAACTGCGTATCGAGATATCTCGATAAAGTGTTGTAATTCATAGCGTTATCAACTATAATTAAATAAGATATATCGGCGTCCGATTATATCGGGCGCCTTTTTTCGGAGGATACCATGAAAAGAATACTCATTTCCCTGCTTGTTTTCGCGGCCGTTTCCGCCCAATGCGCCGTTATCAAAGAAAACAAAGGCGCCTATCTGGTCGTGGGCAACGACTACCGAGCGGTGGTAAACGGCGAGGGCGTCATGACATCCCTTATGGCCTGGGGCATTGAGTGTCTGACCAAAGACGGCGGTTGTATGGACAAATCTTGGGACGAGCTCAACAAACTGCCCGGCGGAAAGGTTTCCGTAAGCGGCAACACCATCCTCGTTAAGGGCGAGGAGTACACCACCGCCTACAACTTCGCCGACGGAAGCGTGAAGATAAACGTCTCCGGCGCCGAGGAAAACGTTCGCTACACACTGAACCTGAAACCGGACAAACTCACCCGCAGACCCGACGGCGCCTGGAGGGCCGTGACCACCTGCATGGACAACTTCGACCGCTTCGCCTATTTCGTAAGCGGCAGAAACAACATCCTCGTGGACGGCGTCCGCACAAGCCGGCAGAAAATCACCCGGGGCAAGGCCATTACCCTCACTTTCCGGGAGAATACCCCCGAGGACGTGGAGCGGTACAAGGACATCCTGAAGATTTACGACAGGGAACTGGCTCTTTACAGCCCCGTTGAGTACCGGGTGTTCCAGCGGGCGTCAAAGTATAACGGCACCGTGCGCTTTGAGGGCAAAACCCTCGGCGATGAGGTGAAAGTTCGGCTTTGGGGCAAATCCCTGAAAGGTAATTTCGACACCGGCTTCGTGACTCTGGTTGTGGACAAAAAGGGCGGTTTCTCGGCCGATGTTCCCGCGGAGGCGGGCGGCTGGTACAAGGCATCCGTGAGAGCCTACAAGGACGGCAAACTCATAAAAGAAAAGCTCCTTACCCGTGTGGGCGTGGGCGAGGTATTTATCGCCGCGGGCCAGTCCAACTCCACCAACTGCGGCCAGCTTAACTCCAACAACACCACCGGCATGATCGTCAGTTTCGACGGCGATTTGTGGCAGCCCGGCGACGATCCCTTCTGGGGTTGTCACGACGATTCCATAGCCGGAAGCCACTATCCCGCCTTCGGCGACGCCATGTATAAGAAGTACAAAGTTCCCATCGCCGTGGCCAGCACCGGACACGCGGGCAGCGGCATAGGCCACTGGCTGCCGGACGCGGTTCTCGGCGCCGAGTATCTCATGCCGGAACGGGGAAATCTGTACGACTGGACTCTGTGGCGGATGAAGCAGCTTGGCAAGGGCGGTTTCAGAGCGGTTCTGTGGCACCAGGGCGAGAACGATGTAAACATCGACGTTGATTTGGGCTACAACCGGATGAAACTCATCATCGAAAGCAGCAAAAAAGACGCGGGCTGGGAGTTCCCCTGGTTCGTGGCCAAGGTTTCCTATTTGCCCGACAAGCACAGCTCCCCCAACATTCGGGAAGTGCATCAGCGGCTCTGGGATACCGGCGTGGCTCTTGATGGTCCCGATACCGATACCCTCACCGGCCTCATGCGGGGCTTCAACGGCACCGGAGTTCACTTCTCCCCGAAAGGCATGATAGCCCACGGAGAGATCTGGGCGAAGTACGTGTCGAAGTACCTTGATGAAATATTATAACAGATTATCGGGTTGTTAGGTAATGTGTTCGGCATTTGCCGAACGGATTATAAAACCGACGCCGTAATGTCGATTATATAATCGCCGCGGCGGCGGCACCCGACCCGAAAACCGATATAATTTGCAATAAGCACAAAAAGATATTGGAGACTGCGTATGAAAACCGAAAACAACGGTGAGCAAAGAAACTTCAAGTCTGAAGAAGAGCGACAGGCTTATCTTAAA
>JAGDDM010000232.1 GCA_017958015.1 Abditibacteriota bacterium
AAGAACTTCTGGGAGTTGGAAGTGTCGTTGGGACTGTAAACCGACCTAACGTGAACGTCGGGGTGAGTGCGGTTGTACTCGGCGATAACCTTGTCGAAAAGTTCCTTCTGGGTGCCGCCCCAGGAGTGCCAAACCACAATCTCCGTTACTTTCGATTCCTTAACCTTGCCGCAGCCAGCGGTGAGAACCGCCGCCGCCAAAAGCAAAAACAAAAGAGATTTTCTCATAATTCTCCTCATTAACCGTCACTTGTTCCCCGCGAGGCGCAAGTCAAGTTCTTTTTGAGACGCTTTCCGGGCGTCCCGCAGAGCCTGTTTCGGTGTCTTTACGCCGTAGAGGGAATACTCCACCGCCTTGCTGAGCTCGCCCATGTAAAACTCCTGAGCGGGCTCCACCGGCCGCTGGTGCTTGCACCGAAGCAAAATCTCGTAGAAAGCGCCGTAGAGACCGTCCTTTTCGAGGGTGTCGAAGAAGGCGGATTTTCTGTAACCGGGAAAAAGATTTTGGGTCCGCATGGCGTAGCCGGTACCCTCTCTGTCGGCGCAGAGCCATTTTATCAGGTCCCATGCCTCGTCCGGGTGCTTGCTTCCCATGGGAACCGCGAAGCACCAACCGCCTATCCATGAGGACTGAGATTCCCCGTCCGGCGGCGCGGGAAAATAGCCGATGCCGTAATCCAGGTTCGGGGCGTAGAGCTTGACTTCCTCGATGTCGCAGACGTGGAAAAAGTGCATCCCCAGAAGGCCGATGAAGAAGGGGTTTTGGTCCCTGCTGCCGAAGCCGCTTGTGAAAGAGGACACCCTCTTCACGTCGTACTTATCCGCGTAGGAGCACATCCACTCCAAAGCCTTAACAAGCTTCGGGTCGTCGGCGGTGACGGTTTCCGTTTCCTCGTCGTAGAAGCTGCCGCCGAAGGCCCAGCCCCAAGTGTAGAGGGAGACGCTGGAGCCCATGATGTTCCAGGGAATGATTCCTATGCGTTTAATCTCCCCGGTTTTCGGGTCTATCTTCGTAATTTTTTCGTTGTATTCGTCCAGCTCCGCGATTGTTTTCGGGGGCTTTTCCGGGTCGAGACCCGCTTCCCGGAAGACTTTTTTGTTCCACACAAAGGCAAAGTTCGGGTCCGCGCTGTAGGGCGCCGCCCAAATATGGCCCCGATAATAATTCTCTTTCCAGCAGGGAGCGAAGAAGTCCGCCTCTGTGAGACCGTCCCGGGCGAAATATTTGTCCAAGGGCAATATGGCGCCCTGATGGGCCCAAGCCGCCACCTGGGGGCCGTCAACCACGCTGACGTCCGGCCCCTTCCCCGCCGCCACGGAGGTGAAAAACTTCTGTGAGTTGGAGGTGTCGTTGGGACTGAACACCGCCCGAACGTGAACGCCGGGATGGGTGCGGTTGTACTCGGCTATAACCTTGTCGAAAAGCTCTTTCTGCTTGCCCGCCCAGGAGTGCCAGACGGTGATTTCCGTCACGCCCGATTCCTTAACCCCGCCGCAGCCGCAGGCGAAAACCGCCAAAAGCAAAAAGATAAGGAACCGTTTCATTGTCTTATAAAGGTCTGAGATCCGCCTGGGAGACGAGAATCTTGTAACTTATCCGAAGTTTCTTCTGCTCAGGGGTGAGTTTGCGCTTGGCCTCCGCGGACACGGAGTTGAGCCACCGCTCGTTTTCGGCTTTCTGCATCTGTTTATGACGCTCCCGAGCCTCCGGGGACAGGGACTCCAAATCAACGTCGACGCAGACGCTGCCGTCGTCGAAGATTCTGTCAACCACGCCGGTGAGACCGCCGAAGTATGAGAAATAAAGTCTGTCCGCCATATCCTGGGGAGTGACTTCCCGCTTTTCTATCTTAACCTTTGTTCCGGTTTTGAGTTTCAATTTAACACCTCCTTGGCATTATATATATAATAGCACATTTCCGCCGTTCTGTCACTTGCCGCCGGCCAGGCGCAAATCGAGTTCTTTTTGGGTGGCTTCCTTGGCGTCCCTGAGAGCCTGTTCGGGGGTCTTGGTGCCGTAAATGGCGTAGTCCACCGCCTTGCCCAGCTCGCTCACGTAGAACTCCTGAGCGGGCTGAACGGGCCGCTCGTGCTTGCAGTTGAGGAGAATATCGTAAAACACGGCGATGGGTCCGTCTTTGGGCACGTTGTCGAAGTAGGCGGATTTCTTATAGCTCGGAAATATGGTCTGATACTTGGTGGACACCCGTGTACCCTCTCTGTCGGCGCAGAACCACTTCATCACCTTCCAAGCCTCGTCTTTTTTCTTGCAGCTCTTGGGAATGCCCATGTTCCAGCCGCCTATCCAGGACGATTTGGCCTCGCCGCCCTCGGGCATGGGCAGATAGCTTATGCCGTAGTCCAGATTGGGGGCGTACTCCGCGATATCCTGCAGCCAAGCCAGGTGAAGGCACTCCATGGCCACGATTCCGATGTAGAAGGGGTTCTGGTCCCTGCTGCCGAAGCCGTTGCTGAAGGCGGATATGCGCTTCACGTCGTACTTGTCGCAGTAGGAGCACATCCACTCCAAAGCCTTAACCAGTTTCGGGTCGTCGGCGGTGATTTTGTCCTTTTCGGCGTCGTAGAAACTGCCGCCGAAGGCCCAGCCCCAACTGTACAACGAGTTCACGTTGCCGCACTGGGCCCAGGGAATAATGCCTATGCGGACAATCTTCCCGGTTTTCGGGTCTATCTTCGTGATTTTATCGTTGTACTCGTCCAGCTCTTTCATGGTCCGGGGCGGACGTTCCGGGTCGAGGCCCACCTCCCGAAAAATTTTCTTGTTCCACACAAAGGCGAAGTTGGGGTCGGCGCAGTAGGCAAGTCCCCAAATGCGCCCGTGGTAGAGGTTGCCGTTCCAGCAGGGAGCGAAGAAATCCTCCTTGGTGAGACCGTCCCGCTTCAGGTAGTCGTCAAGGGGAATAATGGCGCCCTGATATGCCCAGGCGCCCACCTGGGGAGTGTCGACGAAAATGAGGTCCGGCCCCTTGTCCGCCGCCACGGAAGTGAAAAACTTCTGGGAGTTAGAGGTGTCGTTGGGGGTAAACAGCGCCTTCACGCGGATGTCGTCGTGGGTGCGGTTGTACTCCGCCACAATCTTGTCGAACCGCTCCTTATCCGCGCCGCCCCAGGGGTGCCAGATCGTTATTTCCGTTATATTCGATTCTTCCACGGCGCCGCAACCGCAAATCATCACCGCGGCAATAATTAAAAATAACAGTCTTTTCATTTGTTTTACTTCTCCGCCGCAAGTTTGAGATCAAGCTCTTTCTGCACCACCGAGGTCACCTGTTCCATGGCTTCCTTGGGCGACTGAACGCCGTATATGACCCGGTCGATGGCCTTATTGATTTCGCCCATGTAGAGGGCCTGAGCCGGCATTATGGGCCGAGTGTGTTTGCTTGTGAGAAGCACCCGATAGAAAGGCCAATAGGGATTTTCGGGAGTCATTTCGTCGTATGCCTTTGACTTTTTGTACGCGGGCATATAGTGGAAAATCTCGAACATAACCTTGGTGCCCTCGGGGTCCGCGGTCATCCACCGGAGAAACTCCCAAGCCTCGTCCGGGTGTTTGCAGCCCTTGGGCAGTCCGAAGCACCAGCCGCCAAGCCAAGCGGCGCCGTACTCTCCGTCCTCGGGAGCCGGCCAAGGGGCGATGCCGTAGTCCAGATTCGGAGCGTACCTCTTAATGTCCTCGATGGTGGCGGGACCGATGGTGGTCATGGCCAGTTTGCCGATGTAGAAAGGACTCTGGTCGTAGCCGCCGAAACCGCTGGCGAAGGCGGTGATTTTTTCCGGGTCGTAAACCCGCGCCATATCCCGCATCCACTCGAAAAAGGCCACAATCTTCGGGTCGTCGGCGGTGACTTTGTGGGTTTTCGGGTCATAGAAACTGCCGCCGTAAGCGTAACCCCAAAGGAAAACCGTGTTGGCCCGCGCCAGCCAAGGAATAATGCCCATGCGGCTGATGGTGCCGTTTTTTGGGTCGATTCTCCGAATCTTCCGATCCATCTCATCAAGTTCTTTGATTGTTTTCGGAGGTCGCTCCGGATCCAGACCGGATTCGCGGAAAACTTTCTTGTTCCATCCGAAAAGACTGTTGGGATCGGCGCTGAAATGGAGGGCGTGGACCTTGCCGCGGTAGAGCATCTCATCGTAGCAGGGACCGAAGAAATCCTCCCGGGTAAGACCCGCCTCCTTCATGTACTTATCGATGGGTACGATGGCGCCCTGAGCGGCCCAGGACACAACCTGAGGACCGTCGACAACACTGAGATCAGGCACCTTTCCGGAGGCCACGGAGGTGAAAAACTTTTGGGAGGTGGAGGTGTCGTTGGGCACGAACACCGCCTTCACCCGAATCTTGTCCTGGGAGCGGTTGTAGTAGGCCACCAGTTTGTCGAACTTCTCTTTGTCCGTGCCGCCCCAGGGGTGCCAAACGGTAATCTCGGTGGCGCCGTCGGTTTTTTCCGGTTCTTCTTTTATGCCGCCGCAACCGCAAATGAGCGCAGCGGCAATTATCGGGAGCAGAAGTCTTTTCATGAGTCGAAAGCCCTAATTCTTTTCTCCGGCGAGTCTGAGGTCCAATTCCGTCTGTACTTTCTTCGTGGCTTCTTTCAGCACGTTCTCCGCGGTGTCCCGGCCGTAGATGACCTTTTCCACCGCGTCGCCCAGCTCGCCCATGAGCAGGGCCTGCGCCGGCATAACCGGCCGCTGATGCTTGCAGTTTACGAGAACCTGATAGAAGGGCCAATAGGGGCTGTCGGGGGTCATTTCGTCGTAGGCTTTGGATTTTTTGTACGCGGGAAGGCCTCTTTGGATGTCGAACATAACCTTGGTGCCCTCGGGACCGGCGGTGAGCCAGCGGATGAACTCCCAGCCCTCCTTGGGGTGGGGACAGCCCACGGGAAGCCCGAAACACCAACCGCCCACCCAGGCGGCGCCGTACTCACCGTCCTCGGGAGCCGGCCAGGGAGCCACGCCGTAGTCCATGTTGGGAGCGTACCGCTTGATATCGTCGATTGAGCCCGCGGCCACACAGTTCATGCCCAGCTTGCCGATGTAGAAAGCGTTCTGGTCCTTGCTGCCGAAGCCGTCGGTGAAGGCGGCAATCTTGGTGACGTCGTATTCCTTGGCCATCTTCCCCATCCACTCCAGAGCCGCCACAATCTTCGGGTCGTCGGCGGTGACTTTGTGTGTCTTGGGGTCGTAGAAACTGCCGCCGAAGGCGTAGCCCCAAACGAACATGGAGTTGGAGGGAATATTCTGAGTCCAGGGGATGATGCCCATGCGGGTAATCACGCCGGTTTTGGGGTCGGTTCTCCGAATCTTCCGGTCCATCTCCTCAAGCTCTTTGATTGTTCTCGGAGGACGTTCCGGGTCCAGACCCGCCTCCCGGAACACCTTTTTGTTCCAGCCCAAAAGGAAGTTGGGGGAAGCGGAGAGGTGCATGGCGTACACCTCGCCGTTGTAGAGAGTCTCGTCGTAGGCGGGGGCGAAGAAGTCATCCCGGGAAAGGCCGGATTCCTTCACGAACTTGTCGATGGACATAATGGCGCCCTGGGCCGCCCAGGACACAACCTGGGGACCGTCAACCACGCTCACGTCCGGCACTTTGCCCGCCGCCACGGAGGTGAAAAACTTCTGGGATGTGGAGGCGTTGTTGGGCACGAACACCGCCCGGACATGGACATTGGGGTGGGTGCGGTTATAAACCGCCACCACTTTGTCGAAATCCTCTTTGCCGTCGCCGCCCCAGGGGTGCCACACAACGATTTCCGTGACCTTGCCGGTTTGCTCCGGCGTCTTGTGTCCGCAGCCGCAAATCATCATTGCGGCGATGAGTATAAATATCAGTTTTCGCATAAATATTGTTTCGCAGGGGTTAGGGGGTAGGGGTTAGCACCTACATCGCAAGGTTGGTTTTATAATCCGTTCGCGAAGCGAACACCGCCACTAAAACCTAACCCCTAAAACCTAAAACCTGATATAACTAATCTCCCGCTAACCTCAAGTTAAGCTCATTCTGCACCAACTCGTTCACCTGTTTCAACGCGTGTTCCGCGGTGTCGGTGCCGTATATGACTTTATCCACGGCGATGCCAAGCTGTCCCATAAGCAGGGACTGGGCGGGCATAATGGGCCGCTGATGTTTGCAGGTTTTCAAAATCTCGTAGAACGGCCAATAAGTGTTATCCTCGCTCATTTCCGCGTAGGCCGTGGATTTGAGGTAGGCGGGCATACATCTGTGGATATCGAACACAACTTTTGTGCCCTCGGGACTGGCGGCCATCCACCGCAGGAAGTCCCAAGCCTCGTCCGGGTGCTTGCAGCCTTTAAGCAGTCCGAAGCACCATCCGCCCATCCAAGCGGCGCCGTACTCACCGCCTTCGGGAGCGGGCCAAGGGGCGAGACCGTAGTCCAGATTGGGAGCGTACCGCTGAATATCCGGAATGGAACCGGGTCCGAGGCATGTCATGGCCACTTTGCCGATGTAGAAAGCGTTTTGGTCTTTGCTTCCGAAACCGCTGCTGAAAGAGGCAATCTTCTTGGCGTCGTAGCTCTTGGCTATTTTGCCTATCCAATCCAGGGCCGCCACGATGTGGGGATCGTCGGCGGTGACGGTGTGGGTCGCCGGGTCGTAGAAACTGCCGCCGAAGGCGTAGCCCCAAATAAACATGGCGTTGGGCGGGAAGTTCATCTGCCAGGGAATTATGCCCATGCGGGTAATGACGCCGGTCTTCGGGTCGATTCTCCGCACCAACTTGTCGATTTTCTCTACCTCCTCAATGGTTTTCGGGGGCTTTTCCGGGTCCAGGCCCACCTCGCGGAAAATGGCCTTGTTGTAGCCAAGCATAAAGTTGGGGTCCGCGGAGTAGTGGAGCGCGTAAACCTCCCCGTGATAGAG
Organism: Abditibacteriota bacterium; assembly: GCA_017958015.1. Classification (GTDB taxonomy): domain Bacteria; phylum Armatimonadota; class UBA5829; order UBA5829; family UBA5829; genus RGIG10368. Next base: position 6,907 of record JAGDDM010000232.1, read on the forward strand.
CATCTCGTCGTAAGCCGGGTGGAAGAAATCGTCTCTGGTGAGCCCCGACTGTTTCATGTACTTGTCGATGGACATGAGAGCGCCCTGAGCCGCCCAGGAAACAACCTGGG
>JAGDDM010000233.1 GCA_017958015.1 Abditibacteriota bacterium
CTACACCGGCTTCTGCCCCACTCACCACCGCATCACCGAAATCGACGTGATAAACGCCAAGCGGCTCCACCCCAACGCCCTCGTTGTGGCCCACCCGGAGTGCTGGCTGGACATCCTGAAGCACGCCGACGCCATCGAGAGCACCGGCGGCATGCTCCGCTACATCAGGGAGTCCGATTGCAAGGAGTTCATCCTCTGTACCGAGCGAGGAATGATTCACAGGCTCAAGAAAGAAAACCCGGACAAGGAGTTTTACAACCCCTGCCCGCTGAATATCTGCCCCAACATGAAGAAAATCACCCTCGAAAAGGTTCTGGCCGCCCTTGAGGATAATCAATACGAAGTGACCCTTGACAGGGACGTCAGCGAAAAGGCCCGAGCCGCCATAGAGAGGATGCTCGAACTATGATTTGCGAACGTTTTTACATCGAGGACCTTGTGGAAAACGCCCTCTCCGAGGACGTTGGCGGCGGCGACATCACAACCCGCCTCACGGTGCCCCACGACTCCCGCTCCATAGCCACCCTCACCGCCAAAGAAGCGGGCATCGTGGCGGGCATGGACGTGGTGCACATCGTCTTCGAGAAGGTGAACGCCAAGATTAAGTGTCTCTCCTTCGTGCCCGACGGCAACTACGTTAAGGTGGGCGACACCATCGCCGCATACGAAGGCAGCACCCGCGCCCTTTTGGTGGGCGAGAGAGTGGCCCTCAACTTCCTCCAGCACATGTCCGGCATCGCCACCGTGGCCTACCGCTATACCAAGCTGGTGGAGGGAACAAAGGCCAGGGTCATCGACACCCGCAAAACCACACCGGGACTGCGGATTTTGGAAAAGTACGCCATACGCACCGGCGGCGCCGCCAACCACAGATTCGGCCTTGACGACGGCATCCTCATTAAGGACAACCACATCGAGGCGGCGGGCGGCATCACCGAGGCAATCAACGCCGCCAAAGCGGGCGCGCCCCACACTCTCCGCATTGAGGTGGAAGTGGTGGATTTGGACGGACTTCGGGAAGCCATCGACGCCGGCGCCGAGGCGGTTATGCTTGACAACATGGACTGCGACACCATGCGGGAAGCGGTGAAAATAGCCGACGGCAGAGTGATTCTCGAGGCCTCCGGCGGCATCACCGAAGCCAACGTGGCGGAAGTTGCGGCCACCGGCGTGGATCTCATCTCCTCCGGCGCCCTCACCCACTCCGTGAAAGCGTTGGACATCAGTCTCAACATAAAGGCAATCAAGTAATGAGCACGGATATACGAATACACCGCTTCACCGAGGTCACATCCACAAACGACACCATCCGGCAGTACATCACCGACCCCGGCTGCGTGGGCACCGTGGTGGCGGCGGAGCGACAGACCGAGGGACGGGGCAAACTGGGCCGCAAATGGATTCAGCCCGACGAGCACTGTTCGATTATGATATCCGCCGTGGTGGGCACATCGAGAAACATCGAACGTTTTTCGGAAGTGTCCTTCGTTGTGGGCGTGGCGGTCTACGAGTTCATCAAGAAAACCTTCGAGACGAACCCCAAGATTAAGTGGGTAAACGACATCATGCTCTCCGGCAAAAAGGTCTGCGGCATACTCGTGGAAACCGTAAACAGAGGCACCGCCACCTACGCCATCGCCGGCATCGGCATCAACATCACCCAGGACAGCTTCCCTGAGGAGCTGCCCAACGCCACCAGCGTGTTTTTGGAAACCGACCGCAAATACGACGTTAAGGTCTGCGAGAAGATTTTGGCCACCACCCTTTTCAAAACAATGGAAGAATACTACGAAAAGGGTTTCGACCACATTATGGATATTTACGACCGCCACCTCTGGGGCATCGGAAAGGAAGCGGAAGTGGTTTGCACCGACAGAACCGTCCGGGGAATAATTCTCGGCACCGGCAAAGGCGGCGAACTGCTTATCAAAGATTCCGACGGCGTCACCGAAGTTACGGCGGCGGAAGAAATAAAAGTCATCTATTAGGAGGATTCACACCACCATGGCAAAAGCTGTTTTAATCATAGCCGACGGTATGGGCGACAGACCCATGAAAGAGTTCGGCGGAAAGACCCCCCTCGAGGCTTCGGTAAAGCCCAACCTGGACAAGTTCGCCTCCCTCTCCGAGTGCGGACTTATGGACTCCATCGCCCCGGGCATCAGAGCCGGAAGCGACACTTCCCACCTGGCTATCCTGGGCTACGACCCCTACACCTACTACACCGGCAGAGGCCCCTTCGAGGCGGCGGGCATCGGTATGGACGTCAAGCAGGGCGACATCGCCTTCCGCTGCAACTTCTCCACCGTTGACCCGGATATGACAATCACCGACAGACGGGCCGGCAGAATCGACAAAGGCACCGATCAGCTGGCGGCGGCCATCAACGGCATGAAGATTGACGGCGTTGAGGTCATCTTCAAGGAATCCGTGGGACACAGAGGCGCTCTGGTTCTCCGGGCCCCCGGTCTCTCCTCCGAAATCACCGACACGGACCCCCACCACGAGGGAGCCAAGGTTCTCGAGAGCAAGGCTCTCTGCGACTGCGACGAAGCGGCCAAAAAGACCGCCAAGGCCGTCAACGAGTTCGTGGCCAAGTCCTACGAGATTCTGAAGGACCACCCGGTGAACAAGGAACGCATCGCCAAGGGTCTGCCCCCGGCAAACATCATCCTCCCCAGAGGCGGCGGCATCGGCCCCAACATGAAGAGCTTCATGGACAACTACGGCCTCACCTCCGCCTGCGTGGCGGAGACCGGCCTCATCAACGGCGTGGCCAAGTATGTGGGCATGGACATCATCGACACCGAAGGCGCCACCGGCGGCCTTGACTCCAACCTGATGAATATGGCAAAGAACATCATCGAGGCCCTGAAGACCCACGACTTCGTCCTCAGCAACGTTAAGGGCACCGACATCGCCGGACACGACGGCTTCGGTCAGGGCAAGATCGACCTCATCGCCAAGCTGGACGAAATGATGGGCTACATCATGGACAACGTGAGCGAGGACACCTTCGTGGTGCTCACCTCCGACCACTCCACCCCCTGCGACGTGAAGGACCACTCCGGCGACCCCGTGGCCATCGCCTTCTACGGCAACGGCGTCAGAGTCGACGACTGCACATCCTTCGACGAGAGATCCACCGCCAAGGGCGGCCTGGGAAGAATCCGCGGCACCGACGTGATGAACATCCTCACCCAGCTCATGAACGTTCAGGAGAAGTTCGGAGCCTAACTTTTCAATTTAACGCCCCGCTCACGCGGGGCTTTTTTCTTTGCCCTTCCGCGCTTGCTTGCCACAATTATTAAATAAAAAAGCGATTTTTCATTGCATCTTTTTCCCGTATTTGTTATCATATGAGAGTATAAATTTAACTCACCGAAAGAAAACACGAAAGAGGTTACACAATGAAAAGAGTTTTAGGAATTGTTTTACTCGTCCTGACCCTCGCGTCATCCGCAGTTTTCACGGCAACAGCTGATGATTATAGTTCACTTCCCGTGTCGGAACAACAAGCCCTGGACGATCTCAAAGCATTGATAGGCAGTTACCTATACTATAGAACGGAAAACGGCCATGTGGTAGGTACACTCGACCTCCGTGGGAACAACCTCACCTCTCTGCCGGAGAGCATAGGCAACCTGACGAATTTAGAATTTCTCTTCCTCGACTATAACAAACTCACTTCTCTACCCTCGAGTATAGGCAATTTGACGAATTTGCGTTCCCTATATCTCGGAGGAAACAACC
>JAGDDM010000234.1 GCA_017958015.1 Abditibacteriota bacterium
CGCTCCCGTCGGCACCGCGTACATGATAGGCGACTTCTTTGCCGGCGGTACCGGCACTCTCACCTACCGCAAGGGCAACAAGATTTTGGCCTACGGGCACGCGGCGGACGATATCGGCGCCACCTGCTGCCTTATGACCACCGCCTATATTATGGATATTATCCCCAAGTGGGACTTCTCCACCAAGACCAGTATTGCCGGTGAGCCCATCGGTATCATCAACATGGACCGCCAGTGGGGCATCGCCGGCGTTATCGGCGAGTATCCCAAACTCATCCCTCTGAAGTTCGACGTGGAGAACGTCACCAACCACAGAAGAAAAGTTTTCAACTCCAAGGTTATAGACCACCCGATTCTCACTTACAGTCTCGTTTCCGCCGCCATCAGCAGCGCCATCGAGAATCTGCGCCACGACAGAGGTTATACCATGGCGGACGTGACCTTCACCGTGAAGGCGGATAAGGTGGGCGCCATCACCTATTCCGACCGCTACTACAGCGACGGCGACATTTCCACCGTGGCCGCCGGCGATTTCGACGCTCTGCTCGCGGCTCTGAGCCGCAACCCGGTTCTCCCGGTGGACCTGCAGGGCGTGGACGTGAAAGTCACCCTCACCAACGAGCGGGACATCGTGAACATCGATAGAGTCTTTGTGGACAAGAACACCTACAAACCCGGCGAGACAATCAAAATCGGCGCGGTGCTCAAGAAACCCGACGGCTCCGCCGAGACGAAGCACTACGAGGTTAAGGTTCCGGCGACGGCGAGCGACAATCAGGCCACCGTGGCTCTCCACGGCGGTATGTCCGCGCTGAACAGCACCGAAGGCGCCAATTTGGGCAAATTCGAGACTTTGGACGAGGTTATTCGCAACTACAAAAACAGAAACCGCAACGACGAAATGGTGGCGGAGCTGGTAACCAAGGACATCGTCCCCACGGTTAAGGGTCGGCAGCTCATCGATTTGCCGGAGCACATAAACGACATCGTCCGCTCCAACAGAGTCATGGGCCTCAAGCAGGAACCCACCAGAGTCAAATCCGTTTACAAAGAGGACAGCGTCATCTACGGCGCCGCGGCCCTTACGATTAAGATTGCCAAAGAGGACGGGGAAAAGCCCGCGGCTTCGGCGGCGCCTTCTCCAGCGCAGGCGGCTCCTCAGCAGGGTGAGAACCCCTACAAGACGGTTCGCAGCGTCAGCCGCAAAACCGACAAGACCTTCGCCGCTTTTATGAAGGGCACCCCCGAGGGATTGGCGGTGAACACCAAGAAGGGTCTCGTGTCTTCGGTTAAGATTGACGAGTCGGCTCGGATAGAAAACCGCTTCGCCTGGGCGGTTCTGCCCGTTGAGGGCGGCGTTCTCACCGCCGGAGAGGGCGGCGTAATCGTAAAGGTTTCCGAGTCCGGTCAGGGTGGCGCTTTCTTCGACACCGGCGCCGCCATGGTATTCGATTTGGTTAAGACTTCCGACGGCGCGGTTTACGCCGGCACATCCCCGGAGGGCAAGGTTTATAAGATTTCCCCGAGCGGCGAAGGCAAGGTTGTCCTCGACATGGAGGGCTGCCACGTCACCGCTCTCGCCGTTGACGGAAAGAACAACGTCTACGCCGCCTGCGGCGACACCAATGTGATTTACAAAATCGCCCCCGACGGCTCCTCCCGGAAGTTCGCTGAAATTACCGGCGAGAGAGTTTTGGCCCTGGGTGTTCGGGGCGGCGACATTCTCTGCGGCACCGGCAAGGACGGCGCCGTCTGCGCCGTTGACGAATACGGCAAAGTGACGCCCCTCATCGACTCTTTGGGCGCCGCCGTCACGGCTCTTTCCTCCGACGAGGCGGGCAACGTCTACGCCGCCACCGCCGGCAAGGGCAAAGTTTTGAAGATAGCTCCCGACGGCTTCGTTGAGGGCATTTTCGGATGCGACAAGACAATCTACGACCTGACGGAGTGCGCCGGCGGCGTTATGTACGCCGTGGGCGAGGGATTCGTCGAGGCTGTTTGCGTCGACGGTTCCGTTTCCTCTCCCACCAAGGACTTCCCGGCGGTCAGATTCATATCCGCCGCTCTCACAGCCGACGGCACTTTCTACGCCGGCAGCGCCGACAACGCTTCCCTCTACAAGGGCGCGCCCGCGGGCGGCGAGTACGTCTCCGCCGTCTTCGACTCCGGCGACTTCAACGAGTGGCGGAAAGTCACCACCGTGGGCAAGGGCGACCGGAAGGTGTTCCTGCGCACCGGCAACATCAAAACCCCCGACGACACCTGGAGCGACTGGCGGGAAGCCGCCGCGGACGGCTCCGTGAGCGTGCCCGTGGGCAGATACGGCCAGTATAAGGTGGCGGCCGGCGCCGGCGCCGAGATTTCTTCCGTCACCTTGGACTACATCGAAAAGAACAGAGCCCCCAAAATTAACGTGGTGTCCCCCGACGCCGCAGACGTTTGGGCCGGCAGACGGCAGATTAAGTGGACCGGCGTGGATTCCGAGGGCGACCCCATTCTTTACGACCTCTACATCTCCGCCGACGGCAGCGACTGGAAGAAGCTGAACGGCGACAAGATTGACGGCACCTCCTTCGATTGGGAAATCGGGAATTTGCCCGACGGTACATACATGATTAAGGTTGTGGGCGACGACAGCCCGGTGAACGGCGTGAACGCTCTCATCGGCGAGGGAGTCAGCGCTCCCTTCACCGTCACCTCCAAGGTTCCGGTGATTAAACTCCACAAGAACGATATTTCCGAGGGCAAGCGGATTTTGGCTCGGGCGGAAAGCGAGCTCTGCGATATTCTCGTTATTCGTTACAAGATTGACAACAAGCGGTGGATGGCCTGCGAGGCGCTGGACGGTCTCTTCGACTCCGGCTGCGAAAACTTCGCCTTCACCGTGCCCGTTTTCGCTCCCGGTAAACACAAGATAGAGGTACAGGCCATCGACGCCTACGGAAACACAGCCTCCGTGAGCGCGGAAATCGAGAAAAAATAACCCCGAAACGAGGTAAAAACAATGGCTGATTTCAACACACTGGCCGAAGCGATTATCGCCGGAGATCAGATCGGAGCAAAGGCCGCCGCGGAAGAACTTATCGCTGGGGGCTCCACCGCCGGAGACGTTCTGGAAAAGGGCCTTGTGGCGGGAATGAACGTTGTGGGCGCCAAGTTTAAGGCCAACGAGTTCTATATTCCCGAAGTTCTCCTTGCCGCCAGAGCCATGAAGGGCGCCATGGAAGTGTTGCGGCCCCTGCTGGCGGAGACCGGCGTGAAGCCCGTGGCGAAAATCGCCGTGGGAACCGTGAAGGGCGACCAGCACGACATCGGCAAAAACATCGTCGCGATGATGATGGAAGGCGCCGGTTTCGAGGTGACGGATTTGGGCATCAACGTGGGTCCCGATAAGTTCGTGGACCAGGCCAGAGAGGGCGCCAGAATCCTGCTCATGTCCGCTCTGCTTACCACCACCATGCCCGCCATGAAGGCCAACATCGAGGCCCTGAAAGCCGCGGGACTGCGGGACAAGGTCCTGGTTATGGTGGGCGGCGCTCCCGTTACCCAGGCTTTCGCCGACGAGATAGGCGCTGACGGCTATTCCGACGACGCCGCCTCCGCGGTGGAGAAAGCCAGAGAGCTTCTCGGACTCTGATTCGAATCGGGTTTCGGTGTCCATGGGGCGCCGTTTCCCCTTTGCTCAACCAATTGAATACAAGCGAAAAATCCGATACCGAACAGCGGTACCGGTATCGATATTGTGTGTGAATTTGACATATTCGCCAAATAGGTATATCATTTACGGAATTGAAAGGGCGGAGGATTACCTTTGACCGTTGATTTGATGAGCGCTTTGGCGGAGCGCGAGAAAAAAGTATCCGCCTTCTTCGTCGAGGAGGCGGCGGCCTACAAAACCGAGCCTCCGGAGCTGAAGGATCTTGTTTACGCCTACGCCAACCGGGGCGGAAAGCGTCTGCGGCCCTCGGTTATGATGTGGTGTTGCGGCGCCATGGGAGGCAAAGAGGAAGACGCCTTCTTCGCCGCCTGCGGAACGGAGCTTTTCCACACCTGGACGCTGGTTCACGACGACGTCATCGACAACGACGACATGCGCCGGAACGGACCCACCGCCCACAAAATGGGAGAGTCCTTCGCCAGGGCCAATTTGGGTTTCGACAACGACCGGGCCAAGGAGTACGGCGTGGATTTGGCCATTCTCACCGGCGACGTTCTCCACGGCAGAGCGGTGGAGCTTATTTGCCGCTCCTCCATTGAGGGGAACGTGAGTCCCGAGGTGACGCTGGCGGTGGTGCGGCTTCTGGAGACGAAGGTTGTCGATTTGCTCCTGAGCGGCGAGACGCTGGACGTGCGCTTTGAGGGCATGGCCGTTGAGGACGTGTCGGAAGAGGACATCATAGATATGATGCGGAAGAAAACCGGAGTCCTCTACGAGTTCGCCGCGGCGGCGGGAGCCATGATCGGCCTCGGCACGAGCGATATGAGCCACAAATACGTCAGGGCGCTGGAGACATTCGCCGGTAAGTGCGGCATCGCCTTCCAGCTGAGGGACGACATTTTGGGCATCGCCGCCGACGAGAAGAAATTGGGCAAACCCATCGGTTCGGATATATACGAAGGAAAGCGAACCGTGATTGTCCGCAACGCCCTGAAAAATCTCGGGGCGGAAGAAAAAGAGTTTTTGCTTTCGGTTCTGGGTAACAGAGACGCCTCCAAAGAGGACGCGGAGAAAGCAATCCGCCTTATAAAGGAAAGCGGCGCCTTGGACTACACCGCGGCGCTCGCGGAAAAATACGTAAACGATGCCCTTGAGGCCGTTAATATTTTGCCGGATTCGGAGTATAAGGATCTCCTCGTGTCATGGGCACGCTATATGACCGGCAGAACATTTTAAGGAGTATATGATGAACAACGATTCCGAAATAATTCTTACGAGACAGGGATTCGACGCGCTGGAAAAGGAGCTTAACGAGATTCTCACCGTTAAGCGGCCGGAGGTTGTGGACAGAATCAGACAGGCTCGGGAACTGGGCGATCTCAGCGAGAACTTCGACTACGACGACGCCAAGCACTCCCAGGCCATTCTGGAGTCCAGACTTCAGGAAATCCGGGCCATTCTCGCCCACGCCGTGGTGGCGGAGCCCAAAAACGAGGACGGCTCCATCTGCATCGGCTCCAAAGTTGTCGTGAAAGACACCGAGGACGACTACGAGGACGAGTATCTCATCGTGGGCAGCGCCGAGTCCAACGCCCTTGAGGGCAAGATTTCATACGAAAGCCCCATGGGCGCCGCTCTCATGGGCAGAAAGCAGGGGGAGACCGTGGAAATAGAAACCCCCGGCGGCATCGCCACTTACGAAATCATATCGGTGGAATGATGAGCGCGAAAACATCTGTTCTGAATCCTTCCGAAGCCCTGATCGTGGTTGTGGATCTGCAGGATAAGCTCCTGAAGGCCATCTGCGGCGCCGAGGAAGTCGTCGAAAACTGCGTGAAGCTGGTTAAGGCGGCTCGGCTGCTGGGGGCGGAAGTCATTTGCACCACTCAGTACGCGGAAAAGCTGGGCGGCTGTACGGAGAAGCTGGCCGAGGTTATGGAGGACGCCCCCGTGTTCGACAAGCGGACCTTCAGTTGTATGTATAAGGAAGATTTCGCCGAGGCCGTGAAGGCGAGCGGAAAGAAGCAGGTTGTGCTCTGCGGCGTGGAAACCCACGTGTGCGTCAGCCAGACCGCCATGCATATGCTTGAGGCGGGATACGACGTGTACGTCGCGGGCGACGCCGTCTCTTCCAGAACCCCCGCCAACAAAAAGGCCGGGCTCCGGAGAATGCGGGACGCGGGCTGCGGAACCGTCTCAACCGAAGGTGCGATTTTTGAGATGACCGGCGACAGCGCGGCGCCGATCTTTAAAGAAATCCTGCCCATCGTAAAATAAATTCGATATTTTTAAAGAATTCGGGTTTTTACCCCTTGACAAAAGTTGCGCGTTATAGGATAATGTATATGACCGAATGAATTTTTCGGCTATCAACCGCCGATTTTCGAGCGAGCCCGCATTATTGTCTGCGGTAGGCACATCGCATGCTTTTTTGCCGGCCCATCGAAAGTCACGGAATTTAATGCATAAGTTTTTCAAATCTACAGGAGATAAAAAAATGAAGAAACTTATTTCCGCGATGCTGGCCGTTGCCGCTCTCGTAGCCGCTACCGCCACTATCGCCTCCGCCGCTTACACCATCAGAGCCGGTGTTTCCGGCCCCGGCGCTTCCAACACCGGTCTTACTCTCTCCACTACTAAGGACAGCAAGTGGGGTAGTTTGGCTCCGGATTCCCCGGCCAGCGACAGCTATGTTGCGGTACTTAAGGGTGAAGCCGCTCCCGAAGCTTGGACCGATCTCTACATCACCGCTTTCGACACCAATCCCGATGGTTGGAACTTTGCTTTCTGGGTAGACGATCCCGCGGTTAACACCAACGCTACCATCAGCTTCTGGGGCGCCAATGCCGCTCAGGTTGCCGAGCTCAAGGGTCAGGAATGGTCCGTTGTCTTTGACGGCAAGGAAGTCGGCACCTTCGTTTGGGACGATGCTCACAACAGCAAGACCGCCCCGATGTTCACTTTCGACATCGCCGACACCACCAACTTCGTCGGTATCGAGAATGCCGCTCTCATCAAGCTTTCCGAAGCCACCACTCCGGAAGTTCCCGAGCCTGCCACCATGGTTGCTATGCTCACCGGTGTTGCCGGTCTCGGCAGCTTCGTTATTCGCCGCAAGAAGTAATTCCCGCGTAGGATAATTTTCGAATCTCCGCCGCTTCGGCGGCGGGGGTTCTCCTCTCAATTCCGCGAAAAGACCTTATATCTTTCGCTTTTTACCCGCAATCATAAAAAATATCGATTTTTCCGCGAAAAGCGGTTGACAACAAATCGATAACGTGTTATATTAGTGATATAAGGTAGTTTTCAACGGCTCGCAAGAGCCTTTGATAAAACGGATAACACCAAAATCCCATATGAAAGGAGGTGAAAATAATGAAAAAGACATTGGTATTCGTTATCGCTCTCGTTCTCGCTATGGGTATGATGGCTTCCGCCGCTACCTACACTGCCGATCTTCCCGAAGGTTGGAACTTCATTTCCGTTCCTCTGGTTCCGTTCGACAGTGCTGTCGAGTCCGTATTCAACGGCTTTGACTTTATGTTTGGCGACCAGATTCAGACCATGCTCGGTAACGTCGGTCAGGCTTACGATGGTTGGGATCCCGAGAACTCCGATCTCAAGAACATCTTCATCGGACAGGGCTACTACTTCTACGCTATCGAAGGCGGTACTCTTTCTTACGAAGGCGTTGCCGATGGTGTTCCGGATTCCCAGGGCACTATGGCCGATATGTGGATCTCCTTCCCCGCCAAGGGTTGGCAGATGGTCGGTACTCCTTTCAACCATGACGTCTACGTCAACAGCGACCAGTCCGATATGGGCGACGGCGACAACATTTTCTTCACCGACGGTTCTTCTCTGAAGAACTGGAGTGAGGCTAATGATGCCGGTTGGGTTTCTTCCGAAGCTCAGGGTTCTGAAGGTACAGTCGGTTACTTCTTCAACGACTCCTGCAAGTTCGAGCCCGGTAAGGGTTACTACCTCGAGACCTCGGTTGACAATCTCGCCATGATCGTTCCCGCGTATTAATCTACGATGAGGAAACATCAAAAAAATGCAAGTAATTTTGCAACACATTGACCACTACGATTTATAAAAAGAAGTTCTCTTCTTTCTGCCCGGGAAACCGGGCTTTTTTTTTTGTTTTTTTTCGATTTTCCTCTTTTTGGGGGTTGACAAAAGGTTGAAAATGCGTTATATTATTATGTAGGGTAATTTTTAACGGCTTTTCGAGCCTTAAAACAAAACTTTATTCATCAGCCCCACAAGAAAGGAGGTGAAAGCTATGAAAAAAGCCTTCACGTTTATTCTCATTCTCGTTCTCGCTCTGGGAGTCGCCGCTTCCGCCGTTCAGTATTCCCAGGAAGTAAAAGCCGGTTGGAACTTTATCGCTTTCCCGGGTTATCCCGCCAACACCGCGGTAACATCCACCTTCGCTAACTTCGACTTCGACTTCGACTGCATTCTGCAGACCATGGTGGGCAGCGAAAGCAGTGCTTTCGATCCCTTCGACGAGTTTTACGGTTTGACCAACGTCTTCCTTGGTCAGGGTTACTACTTCTACACCCCCGAAGACGGCACGATTTCCTACGAGGGTGTGGCCGACGGTATTCCGGATGCCAACGGCAGAATGACCGATATGTGGTTCGAGCTTCCCAAGGCCGGTTGGCAGATGATCGGCAACCCCTTCGATCATGACGTGTACGTTAACGCCGATCAGTCCGATTTCGGTACAGGTGATCACATCTTCTTCACCGACGGCTACGTCCTGAAGACTTGGAGCGAGGCCGTTGAGGCCGATTGGGTCGCGAGCATTATGATTAACAACGAGTCGGCCGGTGAC
>JAGDDM010000001.1 GCA_017958015.1 Abditibacteriota bacterium
CTACTTCAGGAATCTGAGCATCATCGGACCGGCGGCGCTGAAGTACGATGTTCCTTTCAACTCGATTATTCTCGATATAGAGCACTTTATTTTCAGAGACCCCACGGACGACGATATCCGCTGGCAGGTGTACACCTCTCTCGCCTACGGCGCGAAGGGAATACTGTATTTCACCTACGCGGTGCCCACCGGCGACCCCAACTATGTATGGGGCGACGCTCTCACCGACAGGGAGGGGAACAAAACCCGGCGGTATTATGCCGCGCGGAAGTTAAACGGCGAGATTGCCGCATTGGGCGATACTCTTCTCGATCTTACCTCCGTGGGGGTTTTTCACACCGGCCGTCTCTACGGCGGATGCCAGCCGGTGCCGGAGGAAAACCTCATTAAACTTACCGGCGGCGAGTTTGTGCTGGGACAGTTCAGAGCCTCCGACGGCAGCCTCTACGCCATGGTGACGAACCGCTCCATGACGGAAAAGCAAACCGCGTTTTTGAGGTTTGCCCAAAGGGTCAAGGTTTCGGAAGTCGAGCCCCACGGCGGATTCGGAGTTCAATATGCCCCGGACAGATGGCAAAAAACTCTTCTGCCCGGCGACGGGGCCCTCATAAAAATCGAACCCGCGGGGATTCTCCGGGCAAAGTGGGACTACTTCGCGAAGCCCATGCCCCGGGTGTCGATTTTCGCTCCCGACGAATCTGCCGCTCGTACGGCGGAGAACGTGAAGAATGAACTGGCCGGAAAGGTGAACGTTTTCGTCATCGGCTCCGACAGTGACGATCCCGCCCACACGGCCCGCAGACTTCGCTCCGACGCCTATGTGATTCTCGGTTCCCGGTCCTGTTTTATGCCCTTCAACCGGGATATGTCCGAGAAGCTGGCAAAGTCGATTGACCCGGCGGCGGACGAGAATATTTCCGCTTTCGGCGACATCACCCACATTTTCTGTCCCGCGGCGGTAGTCAATATCGATAATGCCCACAAGTTGGCGGAAGGTATATTAAGGTATTTCGGCTTATGAAAATAGGCATATTCAGCGAAAGCTACGAACCCATAGTGAACGGTGTGTCCGTGTCCGTGGCCGTCCTTCGGGACGGACTTGTCGGTCGCGGTCACGACGTGTTCGTGTTCGCCCCCGCCTATCCGGGTCATAAGGACGATTACGACAAGGTCGTCAGGGTCCCCTCCAACTCCCTTTTCGTGAAGGGCTACCCCCTGCCGTATCCCCGTATTCCGGATTTTCGGCACCTTGGGCTCGACATCGTCCACACACAGATACCTTTCACCCTCGGCACCTTGGCGCAGAACGTGTGTCTCAAAGAAGGCATTCCCGTCGTCTCCACAAACCACACCCTCTACGCCGACTACGCCCATTACTGCAAATTTTTACCCCAAGGCCTCACGGTTCCCCTGCTCATAAAGTGGATGCGGCGGTACTACAACCGCTGCCGCCGGGTCTGCGTTCCCTCGGGACCCATCGGCGAGCTTCTGCGTTCCTACGGCGTCACCGTGCCCTTGGACGTGATTAAAACCGGCATAAAGGGCGTTCCCGACTACACCGAGGCGGACAAGGCGGAGGCCCGGGCGAAGCTCGGGGTGCCGGAGGACAAGACAATGCTTCTCTACGTGGGCAGAGTGGCGGAGGAGAAGAACCCGGGTTTGCTCATGAAGTCCCTGGCGGCGCTGAAGCGAAGCGACGTTGTCACCTACATGGTGGGCGGCGGTCCGGCGCTTCACGAAATCGAGAACGAGGCGAGAGCCTTGGGCGTGGGCGAGATTGTGTTCACCGGAATGCTGGACCACGCGGAGATAATTCCCTACCTCATGGCGGCGGATGTTTTCGCCTTCCCCAGCGTCACCGACACCCAGGGAATCGCCGTGGCGGAGGCCATGAGCGCCGCGCTTCCCTGCGTCTCAATGAACGCCGGCGGCATACCGGAGAATATGACCGACGGGGTGGACGGCTTTCTCTGCGAGAACAGGGTTGAGTCCTACTCGGCGGCTCTCAAGAAGCTTTTCGACAACCCGGATTTGCGGCGGAAGATGGGAGAAAACGCGAAAAAAGATTCCGCCCGGTTTTCCGTGGGCGGAATGATAGATAAGTTTGAGGAGTTTTACTCTAAGGCGCTTTACGAAGCCTGAGGGCGAATATGAGGCCGATGGCGAACATGAGCACCGAAAAGCCCTGGGCTTGGGTGAGGCCGAAGCGCCACATTTCCGCGGAGTAGCCTTCCCGCAGAAACTCAATCAGGAACCGGTAGAGGGCGTACATGGCGCAGTAGGCGGCTATAAGAAATCCCGGTTTCGCCGGCAGCTTCTCCAGCCTCGTCATGACCCAAAAGATGATGAGGTTTATTAGGGCGGCGTATATCTGAGTGGGGTGGCAGGGCGTAACGCCGTCGAAGCGGACGCCCCAGGGCAGATTCGTGGGACAGCCGCCGCAGCAGCCGTTCAGGAAACAGCCGATTCTGGCCACGGCGTAGCCCAGGGGAAGCGCCGGGATGAACAGGTCGCACATTTCCGGGAAACTGAGTTTTTTAACGCGGCAGTAGATATAGCCGCAAACGAGGGCGAGGATCAGGCCGCCGTGGAAGCTGAGCCCCCCCTGCCAGACTTTGAAAAAATCGCTCCAGGGTTCCGTGTCCCGATTAAGCAGGACGTAGAGGAGCCTGGAACCGAGAACCCCGGACACGAGGCAGAGACATGTTATGTCGTAAACCGTGTCTTGGGGGATATTTTTTTGTCTCGCTTTTTTTGCCGTGCGGAGCATACCCGCGATGAAAGCCACCGCCAACATCAGGCCGTAGGAGCGGATGGGAATGCCGAATACGGTAAACAGAGTTGAGTACATGTCAGTTTGTTATTATGTCGAAAAACTCCGCCGCGGCGAAGAGCTCCCGGAAAGGGCTGTGGCCGCAGTCGGTGATGATGTCTATCTCGTAGTCAATAAGTTCTTTGTCCAGGGGCTCCGTCACACCCTCCGAGGGGTGGGGGTCCCTGTCGCCGAATATAAAGTGTGTGGGGCAGGTGAGTTCCGTGAAGGCTTTCAGGATTTCGCCCTTTGTTCTCATTTCCGCGGCCGATGGCCAAACCGCGTCGAACAGGGCCTTGTCGAAATCGCCGTCACGGCCCGGAGCGGCGGAAAAATTGTCGCTTTTCGCCGCCAGTCGGGCGATTGTCTCGATGTCGCCCCGGGCCTCCGCCTTAAAATATTCCTCACGCTCCGTCTCGGAAAGGTTTTCGAGGCGGCGTTCTCTTATAAGGGGAACGTATTCGTCCGTAAGGGGCGGACAGCCCACGGCAATAAACTTTTCGGCGATGTCCGGATACTTCGCCAGCGTCAGCGCGGCCAGCCAAGCGCCCCAAGAGTGGCCTATGACAATGGGGCTGTCGGTGATTTGCGAAGCCGTTTCCTCAATAAGCTCCGGAACGGCGCGCTTTGTCTGAACCGCTTCGACAACTTCCGCGCCGGTGACGAACCGCAGTTCCTTGGCGAAGCCGTGTAAAGAACCCGCGGCTCCCGGACCGCCGTGGACAAGGACGTATTTCAACGGGTCTTACCTTCCCGCTTCTCCACCGCCATAACGCCGATGAAAAGGAGAATGACGCCGATTGTCAGGGCTGAGTCGGCGATGTTGAAGTTGGGAAACACGTGGCCGCCCGCCGCCACGCGGATGAAGTCTGTAACGCCCACTTTCATGAAGAGGGCTCTGTCGATGCTGTTGCCCACCGCTCCCGAAAGCAGGAGGGCGAAGGCCGTGTCAACGAGTTTTGAGCCCTTGGTTTTCCGCATGGCTCGGACGATTATGAATATGGCCACCACGGCGATGAGGAGAAGCAGCGGCGTGCAGCCCTGCATGGCGCCGAAGGCGGCGCCGGGGTTGAAGCTGAGCTCAAAGCCCAGAAAATCCCCCATAATCTCCGCGATGTGGCCGTCGGCGAGAAAATGCCGGGCGGCGGCTTTGGTAATCTGATCCGCCGCCAGCACAATCACGAATATAAGGTACATGAGGAGGTTGTCTTTGATGTGTTTCATTCTTCTTCCTCCTCTGCGCAGTCAAGGCAGAGAGCGGCGGTGGGCAAAACCCGGAGCCGAGCGGGGGCGATGGCCTTGCCGCACTTGAGGCAGATGCCGTAGGTTCCCTTTTCCATGCGCTCGAGAGCCGCTTGAACTTCCGCTTCCGCTCTGTCGTAGTCGTCCTCGATTGGCGGTACTTCCGGGGCCTCCGGATAAGCGCCCGCCGGGACGTCTGTCCCGGCGAGGATTTTTCTTTCGTTTTCGATTCTCTCAAGTTCCGAGAGAAGTTTTTCTTTGTATTCGTTCATCAAAGGTTCTTGACGATTTCCGCGCAGCGGGCGCAGAGAGTGGGATGGTCGCCGCAGTGACCCACGGTTTCGGACACCAGGCGGCACCGGTCGCACTTCTCGCCGACGGCGGGGGAAACTTCCGCCACCGTTTCGCCGTCGCCCTCAATGAGTTCCGCTTGGGAGACGATGAACAGGGAAGCCAGCTCATCTTCGTGGGCCTTCAGAAGTTTGTATGTGTCGCCGGAGGCGGTGACCTTCACGGCGGACTCCACGGGCTTGGCGATGACGCCGTCCTGCCGCGCCTTTTCGATTGCCAGCAGCACCGCGTCCCGAACCTCCAGGAGCGCCTTCCACTCTTCGGCGAGGGCGTCGTTGCGCCAAGCCGGGTTTACCTTCGGGAACATCTCCAGGAACACGGATTCCTCTTTCTTGCCCGGTGTGAAGGAGTAGACTTCCTCGGAGGTGTGGGGCATAATGGGCGCCAGCATCCGAGTGAGGGCGGAGAGAATCTCGAAGCAAACCGTCTGGGCGGATCTGCGCTCCACGGACTTGGCCGGGGATGTGTAGAGCCGGTCCTTCAGCACGTCGAAGTAGAGGCTGCTGAGGTCCACGGAGCAGTAGTTGTGCACCGCGTGGTAAATCTTGTGGAAGTCGTAGGCCTCGTAGGCGGCGGTAATCGCTTCTATCGTATCGTTAAGCCGAATCAGGGCGTACTTGTCTATATCGAGCATGTCCTTGTAGGCCACCTTGTCCGTCTCCGGGTCGAAGTCGTAGAGGTTGCCAAGGGCGAAGCGGTAGGTGTTGCGGATGCGTCTGTAGGCGTCGGTGATTCTGGTTATAATCTGTTTGCCGATGCGGGCGTCCTCGCGGTAGTTGATGGAGCTGACCCACAGGCGCAGGACGTCGGCGCCCACTTCCTTGATGATTTGGAGCGGGGATATGCCGTTGCCGGCGGACTTGCTCATGGCTCTGCCGTCCTCGGCAAGCATGAAGCCGTGGCTTATGATTTGCCTGAAGGGGGGTATGCCCTCGGTGGCTTCGCCGACGACAAAGGACTTGTTGAACCAACCTCTGTGCTGGTCGCTGCCCTCAAGGTACACGTCCGCGGGATAGGAAAGTTCTTCCCGGTTGTCCAGAACGCAGTGGCAGCTGGAGCCGGAATCGAACCAAACGTCGAAGATGTCGCTTTCCTTCTCGAAGTCGGTGCCGCCGCACTCGGGGCACTTGTAACCCTCCGGCAGAAGCTCCGTGGCGGATTTCTCGAACCAGGAGTCGCTGCCGTGTTTCAAACTGTCTTCGTACACGGCGTCGATGGTTTCCTTTTCCATGACGATGTGGTTGCAGTTCTTGCAGTAGAACACCGGAATGGCAACGCCCCAGCTTCTCTGGCGGGAGAGGCACCAGTCCGGGGAACCCTCGATCATGGCGTAGAGCCGGTTGGCGGCTTCCGGAGGAGTGAACTCTATGCTCTTTTTGATGTCCTCAAGCATTCTCTGCCGCAGTTCGTTGTGGTCAATCCGCATGAACCACTGAACGGTGGTGCGGAAGATGACCGGCTTGTGGCAGCGCCAGCAGTGGGGATAGGAGTGGGTTATCTGTTCGGTCTGCAGGAGGGCGCCCACCTTTGTGAGGGCTTCCATGACCGCCGCGTTCCCTTGCTTGAACACGTGGAGTCCCTCGAACTCGCCCGCTTCTTTGGTGAAGCGTCCGGCGGCGTTCACGGGGTTGATAATGGGCAGGTTGTAGCGGACGCCGGTTTCGAAGTCCTCACGGCCGTGTCCCGGAGCGGTGTGAACCACGCCGGTGCCGTCCTCGAGAGTGACGTAGTCGGCGCAGACGCAGACGGAGAGCCGCTCCGTAAGCGGGTGCTTGAACTCCGCGCCCTCAAGTTCCTTGCCGGGGACTGTCTTGATTATCTCGTAATTCTCAACGCCGATTTTGCCCATAACCTTGGGAGTGAGCTCCTTGGCTATGACGTAAGTGGCGTCCGGTGTTTTGACAAAAGCGTATTCGTTTTCCGGATGGACCGCCACCGCCACGTTGGCGGGGATTGTCCAGGGTGTGGTCGTCCAGATTACGGTGTAGGGGTTTTCGATTCCCTCGAAGAGCCCGTTCTTGTCGCTTGCCAGGGCGAAGCGGACGAAGATGGAGTCGGAGGTGTGGTCGGCGTACTCGATTTCCGCCTCAGCCAACGCGGTTTCGTCGTTGATGCACCAGTGAATGGGCTTGAAGCCCCGGTAGATGTAGCCCTGTTCAACCAGGCGGCCGAAGGTCTTGATGATGGTGGCTTCGTATATGTCCGTCATGGTGAGGTAGGGGTTGTCCCAGTCGCCGTTGACGCCCAGCCGCTTAAACTGCTCCCGCTGGTTGTCTATCTGCTTGGCGGCGTACTCCCGGCAGGCTTTGCGCATCTCAACCTTGGTGGGCACAACGTGCTTCTTGGCGAACATCTGGCTCACCTTCTGCTCAATGGGCAGACCGTGGTTGTCCCAGCCCGGAATGTAGGGGGCGGCGTAGCCGTTCATGGACTTGTAGCGGAGGATGAAATCCTTCAGAAGTTTGTTCAGAGCGTGGCCCATGTGGATGTCGCCGTTGGAGTAGGGCGGGCCGTCGTGGAGCAGGAATCTGCCCTTGGGGTTGTCTCTGTCCAAAAGCTTGTGATAAAGGTCGATATCTTCCCAAAGTTTCTCGAAGTTAAGCTCCCGAACCGGGAGATTTGCCTTCATGGGGAAGTCTGTTTTCGGTAGATTAACGGTTTTTCCGTATTCCATTTTTCGATAGGTCTCCGTATATGTTATGTTTTGGGGAATAGTGATTAGGGAATGGGGAACGGTTTCCCGATTGCCGATCACTTATTGTTGTTTTTGATTTCTTCGTTAAACTCTTTCACCGTCTCTTGCCAGGGTCTGGCCTTATCGAGGCCCATGAGTTCCATGCGGTAGTGGCGCAGGACGGAATATTTGGGTCGTTCGGTGGGTGTGGGGTATTCCTCGGTGGAAATGGGCGTTACTTTGACGCTCTTTCCCGCTCCTTCGAGGATCGCGGCGGCGAACTCGTGCCAACTGCACACGCCGGAGTTGGTGAAGTGGTACGTTCCGAACATGGGGGAGTTGTGGAGATATACCAAAAACTCCGCCAGGTCCTTGGCGTAGGTGGGGCTGCCGTACTGGTCCGCCACAACCTTAATCTCGTCCCGGGTCTCCGCCAGGCGGAGCATGGTGAGGGCGAAGTTTTTGCCGTGGGGAGCGTAGAGCCAGGAAGTGCGCACTATATAATGGTTGGGGCAAATTTCCCGAATCGCTTCCTCGCCGGCCAGCTTGCTGGCGCCGTAAACTCCAAGGGGGTTGGGCTTGTCGAACTCCGTGTAAGGCGAGCCCTTTTTGCCGTCGAAAACGTAGTCGGTGCTGACGTGGGTGAGGACGGCTCCGTAGGCCACGCAGGCGCAGGCCAGATTTTGAGGCCCCACCGCGTTCAGCTTGTAGGCGAGATCGATCTCCGTCTCACAGCCGTCCACGTTTGTCATGGCGGCGCAGTTTATAACCGCCTCCGGCCGTATCCGCCCGAAGGCCTCGAAAAGGTCGTCCGGGTCGGCAATATCTATGTGAGCGTTGTCGCCGATGATGTCCGCGGGCACGTACTCAACGCGCTTCGCTTTAAGCTCCGCGCACACGAGACGGCCCAACATACCCTCGGCTCCCGTAACAAGAACCGGCATTTCTGCCCCTCCGTGATAAAAATAATCCTATATATTTTATCATATTTCGGCGTCTTTGTCGATTTGTGATATAATTAAATTCAGTTATTGGTTGTTAGTTATTAGTTCTTAGTTAAGCGGTGTCGCCTGCGGCGACGATTTTATAAACGACACCGCGAGGCGGGAAAGGAAAACGATAGTGTACGATAAAAAGAAATGCGTTACCATGGATTGTCCGGTTTGCGGAAAGTTTACCTTTCTGTCCGTTGAGGACGCTATCGATGGGGATGATGACATTGAAATAATACGGATGATTGAGGAACAGTACAACAGGCCGGAGCGATGTTTCGCTTGCGGGTGGATTTACGATTCCGACCAGCACGAGAATCCGGATTTGGCGGAGGGCGAAAACGAATGCTCGCTTAACGAATACAGAAAACGGTACGCCGAAATTATCAAAGATAATCCGGAGTATTGTTGGACGGAAGTCGCTCATCCGGACATTCCTCATATGTGCCCCGTCTGCGGCAAGTACGAGTTTGAGTACGAGGGCTGTTTCGATATATGCCCTTATTGCGGTTGGGAGGATGACGGACTGGGAGAGACCGATCCGGATACGGATTTCGGCGGACCAAACGACCTAAGCCTTACCGACTCCCGAAAGCGGTATCAAAAACTTATCGCCGAAAATCCCGATTATATGTGGGATGAGGATCGGAGAGGATAATAAGTTAGGGGATGGTAAATCCAATGATTTCCGAAAAAGAACTTCGTGAGAGAATCGATATTGCTTTCGGTGTGGACACCGAGGCGGATGATGACGAAAGGCAACTTTTTATCGATACAGTATCGGAATGTGGTTGGGACGCCGTGTTCGATGCTTCTTTCCGATATTTGTGCGCCAATCGCAAGACTGCGGCGGAGGTGAAAAATTTCGCCGTATTGTTTTGGAGATATTACCGATACGTAGATTATCCTATCAGGGAACCGTATAAGTTCCTCGGGTATTTCTACTCGAAAATCGATATGAAGAACTGTTCTTTCAGCGCTACCGCCATAATGGACAGTCTTACCGGAGATGTTCTCGTGAAAGCCGGTTATCCCGAAAAGCATCCGGTGGAAAACTGCGATTACATTCCGGAGAAAGACCCGGAAATAATCGCCGAGGCGGAGAAATACAAAGCCGCCGGTGAATAAAAACATACGCTCCGCGGCGGATAAAGCGACATCGCGGTGTCGGTTATATAATTCGTCCGCGGAGCGGACACATTCCCTGACCCCTGACCCCAGACACCTGACCCCTAATATAATCAAATTTCAAAAGAAATTTGCACAATTTCCGGAATACCGGTATAATATTATAGTAGAATTTTGAAATTGTATTGAACCGGAGTGGGCGGTAGTCCGCTCCGTATTCATTATAAAAACGGAGATGTGATATGAGTGCTGATTTTTTTGACGCGTTGAATCAAATCGCCAGGGAGAAAGAAATCCCGGTGGATCAGCTGATTTCCACCATTGAGGCGGCCCTGCGGAGCGCGTACAAGCGGTATATCGCCGGTGAGAACGCGGTGAACTACGCCCGTCCCGGCGCGGAGCCGGATTTCAGAACTTCCGACGCGGACGACGTGAAGGTCAGAGTCACCGTGGCGAAGAACGGTTTTCGGGTTTACTGCGAAAAGACCGTTGTCGAAAGCCCGGAGAATCCCCACACGGAGATTTCCCTCGTTGACGCCCGGAAGCAGGTGGAGAGCGCGGAGATAGGCGACGCCGTCGAGGTGGAGGTCACTCCCGCCGCCTTCGGCAGAATCGCCGCCCAGACCGCCAAGCAGGTTGTGATGCAGTCCATTCGGGAAGAGGAGCGGAAGAAGATTTTCGGCGAGTACAGCGAGAAAATAGGCAAGGTGCTCACCGGAATCGTCACCCGGGCCGACGCCCGGAACGTGTACGTTGACCTGGACAAAGTGGAGGCGGTTATGCCCGCGGCGGAACAGGTTGAGGGCGAGACGTACAGAGTGGACATGAAGCTGAAGGTCTACGTTCTGGACGTGCGCAGCACCACAAAGAACCCTCAGGTCATCGTATCCCGCACCCATCCGGGGCTTATTCGGGGCCTTTTCGAGCTTGAGGTTCCGGAAATTGCCGACGGCATCGTGCGCATTTGCTCCGTGGCCAGAGAGGCCGGCGCCCGCACGAAGATAGCGGTGCAGTCTCTGGATTCCAACGTTGACGCCATGGGTTCCTGCGTGGGCCACAGAGGTCTGCGGGTTCAGGCGGTGGTTGACGAGCTCTTCGGCGAGAAAGTGGACATTATCCGCTGGTCGGAGGAGCCTTCCCGGTTCATATCCGAGGCCCTTTCGCCCGCCAAGGTCACTTCCTGCACCGCCGACGAGGAGACAAAGACCGCTTCCGTGATTGTTCCCGCAGGTCAGCTGTCGCTGGCTATCGGCAAGGCGGGTCAGAACGTGCGTTTGGCGGCGCGGCTCACGGGCTGGAGAATAGATATTCATCCGGACAACGCTCCCGAGCCCTCCGGCGAAGAGCAATGAAACCGGAGCGAAAGATAAGGATTCGTACCTGCGTGGTGTGCGGAAAGAAACTCACAAAGGACGACCTTCAGCGGCTTGTGCGGCTCCCGGACGGCACCGTCACATGCGACCCCACGGGAAAGATGCCCGGCAGGGGAGTGTACGTTTGCAAAGACGCCGGGTGCGCCGACAAACTAAAGCCGGAAAGATTGAAAAGAGCCCTGAGAACGGGCGTGGACGCGGATGTGTGCGAGAGTTTCGCCGACGCCGCGCGGCAGGGGAAAACCGATATGTGATTCCCGAATAATTAAAGAGAGGTAGGCAACATGAACGAAATTAAAGTATCCGATCTTGCGAGACAACTTAAAATGAAGATAGGGGAGCTGGTTCCCATCCTTAAGGATTTGGGTATTCCCAACGTGGTTAACGGAACGAGTATGATTGACAAAGAGTCCGCCATGGCCGTTAAGGATATGATTCTCTCCGAGAGAGCCGCCAAGAAAGCCAAAAAGGTCGAGGCGGCCAAGCCCCTCAAGACAATCGAAGTTCCCAAAAACCTCTCGGTTCGCGATTTCGCGGCGAAAATAGGCGTGGACCCCTCCGACGTACAGCGCAAACTGGTTGAAATGGGCATTCTGGCCACAGTGAACCAGCAGATAGGCGCGGACGTGGCCGGCAAACTGGCGGAAAATTGGGGCTACGCGGTTAAGATTCAGACATCCTCCGCCGCCACTCCCCCCGTGAAGCAGCCCGCCAAGCCGGGCCTCGCTCCCAAGCAGAAGGGCGCGGGCAAACTTCTTCCCCGGCCGCCGGTAATCACCGTTATGGGCCACGTTGACCACGGTAAAACCACCCTTTTGGATGCCATTCGGCGCACCAACGTCACCGAGCACGAGTTCGGCGGCATCACCCAGCACATCGGCGCCTACCAGGTCAGTTGGAACGGCAACCTCATCACTTTCCTGGACACCCCGGGCCACGCCGCTTTCACATCCATGAGAAAGCGCGGCGCCTCCGTCACCGACATCGCCGTCCTGGTGGTGGCCGCCGACGACGCGGTTATGCCCCAGACCATAGAGGCCATTAACCACGCCAGAGCGGCCAACGTTCCCATCATCGTTGCCATTAACAAGATCGATAAGCCGGAAGCCAACGTCGAGCGCACCATGCAGCAGCTTATGGAGCAGGACCTTATGCCCGAGGAATGGGGCGGCGACACCATCGTCGTGAAAACCGCCGCCAAGAAGGGGCAGGGTATCGACGAGCTTCTGGAAATGATTCTCCTTCTCGCGGAAATGGGCGAGTACAAAGCGGAAGTCTCCGCCAACAAGGTTCGGGCCGCGGTTATCGAGGCCAAGGTTGACAGCGGCAGAGGTCCCGTTGCCACGGTGCTCATTCAGAAGGGCACCCTCCGCATCGGCGCTCCCGTCATCGCCGGCGAGACCCACGGCAAGATTAAGGCCATGTTCAACGACAAGGGCGAACGCATCATGAAAGCCGGCCCCTCCACTCCCGTTGAGATTCTCGGCCTTTCCGGCGCTCCCAACGCCGGCGACATCCTGGAATCCGCCAAGAACGAAAAGGAAGCCAGAGCCATCGCCGAGAAGCGGGCGGAGGAAGCCCGCAGAGAAAAGGTGGCGGAGAAGTCCAAGATTACCCTTGAGGATCTCTACAACAGAATCAAGGAAGAGGGCGTGAAAAAGCTGAACGTGGTTCTGAAGGCCGACGTTCAGGGTTCCGAAGAGGCTGTGCGCCAGACCCTGCTTAAAATCGAAAACGACGAGGTTCGGGTGGATATCGTCCACTCCGGCGTGGGCGCCGTGAACGAGTCGGATATTCTGCTTGCTTCCGCCTCCGACGCCATCGTGCTGGGCTTCAACGTGAAGGTTGATGTCCGCGCTCAGGATATGGCGGACGCGGATCATGTGGAAATAAGAACTTACAACGTTATCTACGAGCTCACCAAGGACGTCCGGGCGGCCATGAGCGGTATGCTTGCTCCCGTCTACGAGGAAGTTCACCTGGGTCAGGCGGAAGTTCGGGCCACATTCAAGGTTCCCAACGTGGGCATCATCGCCGGCTGCTACGTCACCGAGGGCAAGGTTGTGCGGAACGAACAGGTCCGCATTCTCCGGGACGACAAGGAGATTTTCAAGGGCGTGCTCACCACTTTGAAGCACCTGAAGGACGAGAAGAAAGAAATGGTTCAGGGCTTCGAGTGCGGTATTCAGGTTGACGGCTTCCAGGACTTCAAGGAGGGCGACATCATCGACGCCTTCACCGAGAAAGCCATCGCGAGGGCAATCTGATGGCGACCCAGAGACAGGAAAAAGTCAACCACGCGCTGAAGGTGGAAATAAGCGACATCCTGCTTCGGGAGCTGAAGGATCCCCGCATGGGGTTTGTGACCATAACCGACGCCGAGGTGTCCGCGGATATGCGCTACGCCAAGGTGTACTTCACGGTTCTCGGCAGCGCCCACGACCGGAAGATTAACACGGAAATGCTCCGCCACTCCGCCGGATTCATCCGCGCCGAGCTGGGCAACCGCCTGAAAATGCGGAACGTGCCGGCTCTGGATTTCCGCTACGACGAGTCCGTGGAAAAGGGCATCAAGATGCACGAGCTCCTCACCAAGCTGGGCAAGGAAGAGGACGAGCGGGCGGAGAAGTACGGCAAGGACGAGAAATGACCGACCTTCGGGATATCTGGAAAGGCATCACTTCCGCCGAGTCCGTGGCCATCGCTTTCCACGTGAGCCCCGACGGCGACGCTCTGGGCTCATCGCTGGCTCTTGCTCGGATTTTGCGGAGCATGGGCATCCGCGCCGAAGTGTTCAGCCAGGACGAGGTGCCGGAGAGCTATCTCTTCATGCCGGACGTTGACAAAGTCAGGTCCGACTCCCGGGATACCTTCGATCTCGGCATTCTCATGGATTGCAACTCTTTGAGCCGGGTGGGCGCCGTTGCCCCTATCATCGAGGCCTGCCCCCTCCACGGCTGCATCGACCACCACCTGCCCAACGAGACCTTCGGCGAACTGCGCTATGTGCGGGAGAAGGCCTCCAGCGCGGTGGAAGTTTTGATGGATATTCTCACCGCCAACAACGTGGAGTACGACGCCGACACCGCGAAACTCCTTATGACCGGCCTTGTCACGGACACCGGCGTTTTTCGGTTTTCCAACGTTTCCGCCCTCACTCTCCGCTACGCCGCCGCCCTTATGGATCACGGCGCGTCGGCGGAACCGGTTGTTCACTACGTCTACGAAAGCCGGTCCCTGGGGGCTCTGAAACTTCAGGGTTACGTTCTCTCCAACATCAAAACCGCCTGTGACGGCAAGATAGCCTGGGTGGCTCTGTCGAAGGAACTTTTGGATTCCTTCGGTGTGGGCGAGGGCGAGACCTCCGGTGTGGGCGACCACATCAGGAAACTGAAGGGCTGCAAGGCGGCCTTGTTCATGCGGGAGACGGAGAAGGGCAAAGTGAAA
Organism: Abditibacteriota bacterium; assembly: GCA_017958015.1. Classification (GTDB taxonomy): domain Bacteria; phylum Armatimonadota; class UBA5829; order UBA5829; family UBA5829; genus RGIG10368. The sequence goes on from JAGDDM010000001.1 coordinate 14,020, forward strand.
GTCAGTCTCCGGAGCCGTGAGGACTTCGACGTGAGCAAACCCGCCAACATCTTGGGCGGCGGCGGCCATGTGTGCGCCTCCGGTTGTACCCTGGATATGCCCATCGACGAGGCGGAAAAAGTTGTTGTGGCGGAAGTTGCCCGATGGATGGATTCGTAAACATAATCAAACCCTCCGGCCCCACATCCCACGATATTGTGTACGCGGTGAGACGGGCTCTCCCGAGGAAAACCAAGGTGGGACACGCGGGAACTCTCGATCCCATGGCGGAGGGGGTGCTGGTGGTTGCTGTCGGCAAAGCCACCCGGGCCCTGGAGTACATGGATTCCTCCGTTAAGACATACGAGGCGAAACTGCGGCTGGGGGTGGTCACCGACAGTCAGGACACCACCGGCGAAGTCGCGGAGACCCGCGACGCCTCATTCGTCACGGAAGATATGCTGCGGGAAGTCGTTGAGAGTTTCAAAGGGGAGATTGAGCAGATTCCCCCCATGGTTTCCGCGGTGAAAGTGGAC
>JAGDDM010000235.1 GCA_017958015.1 Abditibacteriota bacterium
AAGGCTCGCTTTAACCTTACAACCGGTTTCGTCGGCGGTGTATTCGAGGGACTTCACATCCGCCGCGGGATCCGTGCCGAAAGATATGACATCGCACTTTGCCCGAGAGCGGAAATAATCGAAAAACTTGTTGTCTTTGTTGAGAACCGCGGTGCCGGTCTCGGGGAGATAGTCCAAAAGCTCCCCCTTGTACTTGGCGGTATTCTCGAGGCTGCCGGTGAGCTCCAAATGGGGCACGTCGACGTTGGTGATAATTCCTATCTCCGGCTTCACGATGTCCGCCAGGTAGGATATCTGTCCCTCGCCCCGCATGCCCATCTCGAAAACCGCGTTCGCGTAGGTGTCGTCAAGTTTGTAAGCGGTGAGGGGCAGACCTATCTCATTGTTGAAATTGGCTTCGTTTTTAAGAGTCTTTCCGGTGCGCCCGATGACGGCGGCCACCATTTCCTTGGTGCCGGTTTTGCCCACGCTGCCGGTGACGGCGATCTTCCGGGGACTGAACTTCGCTATGTGAGCCTTTGCTACGGCTCCCAAGGCGAGAAGCGTGTCTTTCACGACGAGAACCGGAACGGAAAGGGGCTTTTCGACGTCGGATATGACGCAGACGGCACCCTTCTCCGCGGCGCTGTCGGCGTAGAGGTTGCCGTCCCGCTCCGCCCGGAGAGCGACGAAAGCGTCACCGGGTTTGACGATTCTGGAATCCGCGCAAATGCCGGTAACGACGGCGTCGCCGCCGATAATTTTACCGCCGCAAAATTCGGCGAGTTCCTTCAGCGTAAATCTCATTTGCCGGTCTCCGCCAAAATCTCCAGCACTACTTCCCGGTCGTCGAAATGAATCGTTCTGTCGGCGAAAATCTGATAGTCCTCGTGGCCTTTGCCCGCCACCACAACAATGTCGCCGGCCCGGGCAATCTCCAGAGCCTTCCTGATGGCCTCGTAGCGATCGACTTCCGCGAAGTGCTCCGATTTCATGCCCGCCAGGATGTCTTTTATGATGGCCGCCGGGTCCTCGGTGCGGGGGTTGTCGGAGGTGACCACGGCCACGTCCGCGTTGTCCTCGACTATCTTGCCCATAATGGGCCGCTTGCCCTTGTCCCGGTCGCCGCCGCAGCCGAACACGGCAATGAGTTTGCCGGCGGTGAGGGGACGGGCGGATTTCAAAACGTTCTCAAGCTCGTCCGGGGTGTGAGCGTAGTCAACGATGACGCCGAAGTCGGCGCATCCCACGGACTCGAATCTGCCCGCGGCGGGGGCGGCGTCGGAAAGGACTGAAACGACGTCGGCAACCGCAAAGCCCAAAACCTCAACGCAAACCGCTATGGCGGTGAGGGCGTTGTAAACGTTGAAGAGGCCCCCCAATTTCGTGCGGGTCTTATATGTTCCCCCGGAACAAATCAGGTCGAAGGACGCGCCGGAGACGGTCATTTCGATATTCTCCGCCATGTAGTCCGCTTTGTTTTCGATGCCGAAGGTGCGGACCTTGCCGGCCGTCCGCTTAATCACATCCGCCGCTTTCGGGTCGTCCCTGTTCACCACGGCGGTAAAATCTTTTTTCGAGCTCTTCGGGAAATCCGTGAAGAGCTTCATTTTCGCCTCGAAATAAGCTTCCTCGGTTTTGTGGAAATCGAGATGGTCTCTGGCGATGTTGGTGAAAACGCCGCAATCGAAGGAGCAGCCGGAGAGCCGACCCAGGACGAGGCCGTGGGAGGAACATTCCATGGCCACAACTTCCGCTCCCTTGTCCGCCATTGTCCGGAGAAGGCGCTGCATCTCCGGGGCTATGGGAGTGGTGTTGTCCGTGGGTATGAACTCATGGCCCACATAGGCGCCCAGGGTGCCTATTTTGCCGCTTTTTTTGCCCAGGGACTCGGATATTTCCTTTATCAGGGTGGTGACGGTGGTCTTTCCGCTGGTGCCGGTGACTCCTATGAGGGCCATCCCGTCGGAGGGATTGCCGTAGAAGGGGGCGGAAAGGGCCTCAACGGCTTTCGTTGAGTCCTCCACCACAATGTAGGCGTCGAAGGGGTTCTCCGCCGGCAGTTCCTCACAGAGAACGGCGGAGGCTCCGTTTTCCGAAGCCTTGTTTATATACTTATGGCCGTCGCTCTTCGACCCGCGCAGGGCTACGAAGAGCGAACCTTTTTCCGCTTTTCTGCTGTCGTATTCTATTGAGACAACTTCCGTCTCCGTTCCGGCGTATGCTTTCACACCGGGAACGAAAGGCAGAATACGATTCAGTTTCATATACTTTCTTTCCGTTCCGTATCCTCCGCCTCCGGTTTGTCGGCGGGAATCTTCATGTAGCGAAGGGACTCCTCCGCGATTTCCCGGAGAATCGGCGCCGCTACCACCGCGCCGTAATGGTTGCCCTGGGGCCGCCGCACGATGACCGCGATAACAAGCTCCGGCTTCTCCGCGGGAGCAATTCCTATAAAGGAAGAAATCAGATAGTCCCCGGAATATCCTCTGCCGTTCACGGAGGCCTGCGCGGAACCGGTTTTGCCGCCTATTGTTCTGCCTTCTATTTTGGCCGACTTACCGGTACCGTTCTCCACACAACTCTCAAGCATATCCCGCACTTCCTTGGCGGTTCTCTCGCTGAGCACCCGGCGCTTTTCCTTCACGGAGAAGTTGGGCACCTTGTCATCCGCGGTGATGCCCCTTATAATCTGGGGCCGCACATACTCGCCGCCGTTGGCGATAACGCAGTAGGCCGCCGCCATCTGGAGAGGCGTGACGGAGATACCCTGGCCGAAGGACACGTTGGCCAACTTGATTTTCGCCCAAGGTTCCTTGTTGGGGTCCTCCAGGGGATAATACCCCTCGCCGCCGAAGCCGAAATAATGTTTGCCCACAAGACCGAAATCCGTCAGGTATTTATACAGTTTTTTGTCGCCCAATCTGCTTCCCAGGGCCATGGCGCCCATGTTGCAGGACTGATCGATGGTCATGTAGCAGTCCACGGGACCGGGGCCGTTGTTGTAGGGGTGGTGGACGCTGCAGTGAATCGTGTGCTTGCCGATGGTGGCGGTTTTGTGGCAGGTGGCCACAACTTCCTTGGGCTCAACGCAGCCGTCCTCCAGAGCCGAGGCCGCCACGATTGTCTTAAGGGTACTTCCGGGTTCGTAGGTAAACTCCACCGCGCCGTTTCTCAGCTTCTCCGGGTCGGCGCCGGAGAACTCGTTCAGATTCAGCGTGGGATAGTTGGCCAAAGCCAAAATCTCGCCGGTGTAGGGATTCATGACGATGGCGCACATGGATTCCGGTTTGTAGGTCTCGATTGTGGGCAGCATAGCCTTTTCGGCTATTTCCTGAATCCGCTTGTCTATGGTAAGGTAGACGTTCTTGCCGTCCAGACACTCCTTGATAACCTTCTTGCTGCCCGGAATCTGCCGGGAACCGCTGATGCCCACGGATTCCCAACCGGAATTGCCGCAGAGCTCAAGCTCGTACTTATGCTCTATGCCGTAAATGCTTTCCCCGTTGGAGTTGACGTAGCCGATAATGTTGGAAGCGAGAGAGTCGTTGGGGTAGGAGCGGACGGAATATGTCTCCGCCCCGAGACCGGTGATGGGATCACCGCTTTTAAGTTTGCTGTCCAACGCCTGAGCGAGACCGCCCCGGCGGGCCGCTTTCTTAAGCAGCTCAGCCTTTTCCGGGTCCGCGTCTTTCACGAAATACTCTATTCTGTGCTTCCGGCTGCGGATTCGCTCGACGATCTCGTCCTTGGGAATATCGAAGAGATCGGAGATAACATCCGCCGCCTTCACTTCGGTGCCCGCCTCAACGGCCTGCTTGGTGTTGACGAAAACCCGCACCCGAGCCACCGTTTCCGCCAGAACGTTGCCGTCCCGGTCGAGGACGGAACCTCTCTTGGCCTTAATCGGCCTGCTCCGCATCATGGTGTCGTTGAAGGCCGCTACGTTCCGATCTCTCTTTATGAGCTGGAACCAACCCATCCGCCCCAAGAGAAGGGCGAACATGACACATATGATAATGAATATAAAGGTGGCATCAATGCCTATTGTGCGCGGCTTCCTCTTTGAGCGGAAGTCGTAAGGGTCTTTTCTCATGGCCGAACCTCTTTACAGGGAATCGGCGGGACTCTTCTCGGCGAGAGTCTTGTTCTCTTCGGATACGCCGCCGGGAACGGTGACATAGTCCCGGTCCGACTCCGGGCACTCGAACATGCCCAGGGCGGAGGCGGATTCGGAAACCCGGTCGTGGCGGGTAAGGCGGTCGTTTTCCTCGGTGAGCTTGTCCACCGAGTTCTGCAAAACCTCGCACTCCTGCTCCAGCACCGCGTTTTCGGCGCTCAACTGCTCGGTGGCGCCGAAGTGGTGGAAGATAATGACCACCCAGGCCACGATGCCCACGATAATGGCGATAACGGAAAAAGCGAATACCGCTCCGCTGAAGTTCATTCCCAAAAAGGTTCTTCTGCGCGGCGCGACGAAATGTTCGCGGGTTATATCTTTTCTCTGTTTCAAATTTGTTTCGTTCATTTTACGCTACGGTTGCTCCGATATTTTCCTCGCGCATCTCAACTTCGCGCTTCGGGACCGAGGATTATCCCCAAGCTCCTCCGGGCCGGCCGTAACCGGCTTCTTCGTTAAAATCTCGATTGTCTTTCGCGCCCCGCAAACACAGACGGGTATGCGGGGAGGACAGGTACACTTTCCCGCTTTCCGGGCAAAGGCGTTTTTCACTATCCTGTCTTCCAAACTGTGAAAACTTATTACGCATATGACGCCGCCGGGTTTTAGGACATCAACGGCGTCCTCAAGGGCCGCTTCGGCGGAGGACAATTCGTCGTTCACCTCAATCCGAAGGGCCTGAAAGGTGCGGGTGGCCGGGTCGATGGCGTATTTGCCGCCGCCGGGCACCGCTTTGCGGACTATATCCGCCAGCTCACCGGTTGTTTCGATGGGCTTTTTCGCCGCCGCCTCGCTGATGGCGCGGGCGACTCTTCCGGCGAACCTTTCCTCGCCGTATGTTCGGATTATCTCCGCCAGGTGTTCTCGGGAGTAGTTGTTCACCACGTTCGCCGCCGTCTTTTCGTCATCGCGGTTCATCCGCATATCAAGCGGCTCATCCCGTAAAAAAGAAAAACCGCGCGGCGTGTCGAGCTGGTGAGATGATACACCCAAATCGAACAGTACACCGTCCACGGCGCTTATGCCCTTCTCCGCGAGAACCTTCTTCAAGTCCCGAAAGTTCCCTTTCGCGGTGATGAGTCTGTCTCCGAAACGAGCCAGACGCTTTCTCGAGTAGTCGAGAGCGTCATCGTCCCGGTCAATGGCGACCACCCTCCCGTGGGGGGACGACGCCTCCAGAATGAGTTCCGTGTGGCCTCCGCCTCCGAGGGTGCAGTCAAGATAGGTCTTGCCGTCCTCGGGCGACAGATAGGTCAGCACTTCCTCCGCCAATACGGGTTTATGATACGGGTTCATCTTCCTTCTTGCCGAATATATTCTTCGCCGCCGCGGCCAGAGCTTCGGGAGTCATAACGCTGCGTTCGTATTCGCAGAGGGCTTCGCTGCCCCAAATCTCCACGTAGTTGCCTCTGCCGCAAACCGTCACGGCGGATCTTATGTCGGCGTAAGTCTTCAGCTCCTGAGGGATCGTAAGCCGGTTCTGACCGTCGATCTTCGCCTCCGTGAGACCGGAGAAGAAGTGGTGCTGCAAAAGCGACAGGTCCGAGTTGTAGACGGATTCGGTTATGTCGCCCCGGCTTTCAAGCTTTTGGGCAAAAGCCCGCATCTGATCTTCCGTCAGCACATTGAGACAGCCCATGCCCTTCGTGATGTAAAACCGCTCTCCCAGAGAATACCGGAAGGACTTGGGCATCACGAATCTGCCTGCCGTATCGAGTGTGTGTGTGAAAGATCCGATAAACATTGCTTTTTAATCCGAAATTCGGGTAATTCACCACTGAGTTACCGGAAAATACCGGAAAATCACCACGAATTACCATAACAATATGATAATACAAAACGTGGACAGTGTCAAGCACTGTCCACGTATAAGAAAAAAATTTTTTGAAATTTTTTTAGGATTTTTTGTCCCAGCCGAAGTTTCGGATATGAACGATATCGAAAATCATGGCGGAGCCGGTTTTCTCAAGGCACAGCCCCACCGCCCTTTTAAAATCATCCGGTCTGCCCTCGTATTGGAGGACGTAAATCGAGGGAATCGTGTGGGCCGCCCCGCCGATAACTTCCAGGGAATAGTCGATTGCTCCCTCCACGCTGTGTTTGGGCTGTTTGCCCTCCATCCGGGCGTCCATGGCAGTCACCGATGGGTAGTAGCAGCCGGTGTAGATGAAATCGACATCCTCGGCGTAGGCCCCCAGCCTGTATTCGTCGGTGAACCAACCGAGATTTTTCGGAGTATATTTCGGCGACGCCCAGTTGGCTCCCAGCTCATAGTACGTGTCGTACCAGGAGCCCACGTAGGTGCC